>JABXIP010000211.1 GCA_013373005.1 Cytophagia bacterium
ATAATCCAACGCGATGACTGAAGGTAAGCCTCTAAGAGTTGTACCAAAATGCAAAGTGCAGCGGTTATTAAGAAGCCTATGAAAAATTGTTTCAGCCTTTTTGCCACGGGCTGAAAGCCTAAGGCTAGAATGCTTTTCTTTTCTAAAAAATGTAGAAGCAGCCACGAAATGGCCAGCTCTATTAAAATTCCAATCATTATTGTTTAGGTCTAATTTGAATATGCTTTAAAACTCTTCAATGCTGTAAAGTTTGTTCATTTGGTTGCTCATTACTCCCTCTGGCGTAATTTTCATAATTCCTTTTAAGGTCATCTGACCAATAGGGTGATGAGCCATTTTTCCAAATCGCCAAGAGTTGTTCACCACATAATCCACCTTCGCTCTTCTTATTTCTTCAAAAGTCTTGAAGGCCTCGATGGGAGAGGAGTGGATATTTAGCAATTGACTAATATGGTACGCATCTTCCATACCCTGACATGCTCCTTGGCCCATATTGGGGGTAGTGGCATGAGCGGCATCTCCCAGGAGACAGCAAGTGGAATGGTGCCAGCTGGGTAACCTTTTTAAGTCCATAAGTTCGGTGGTATGGAAGTTAGGCGCACTCTCTATTATTTGGAGAACGACAGGATGGAAATCCTGAAATAATGAACTTAGAGTATTGCTATTTAGCTCGGCTGGGCATATTTCTTTGTTGATGACTGCAAAGAAGTAAACGGTTTCATCTGAAAGCTGCGAAAAGCCGAAGCGCAACTTATTCCCCCAAGCTTCTTTGCCCTCGCGTTGCAGTTCTTGGGCTAATGGAATTTTAGCAATACCTCTGCAGCAAATCTGATTGGTTGTTCTGTATTCAGAAGGAAAGCCCAGGGCATTACGGACTTTCGAATGTATACCATCCGCTCCTAATACTAAATCGGCTGAAATGTCCGATTCTTGAAATTTGACATGGATTTTATTGTCTTCAAAGCTTAGGTCTTCGAAAGACATGTTAAGTTCAATACTGCCTTGTTTTGAGAAATGATCATATAAAATGCGCTGTAATTTACCTCTGTGTATAGCAATAGTTTGGTTGCCATACAGATCGGAAACCACACTTTCCTCTAACTTCTTGATGGGTTTAAGATGGCGGTCAGTGATTTCCATCTTGTTCAATTTACAGCCTTGCGATTGAACTTCATCCTCAATACCCAACCACTGAAGTACTCTTACCGCATTGGGTTGAAGCCATACTCCGGCACCAATTTCATTGAGTTTTGGAGCTTGCTCGAAAACAGTGGAATTAATACCTAACTTCTTTAATGACAGCGCAGTGGTTAGACCAGTAATACCACCTCCTATGATTGCTATTTCCACCTATTTCGTAATTTTAGGTCAAATATACTAAATTAGGTCAAGTGTACTAATATTATGAAGACAAAGGATAAAGTATTGGCTACAGCACTAGAGCTTTTTAATAAAGAAGGGCTAAAGGATGTGACTTTGAGGCAGATTGCCAAGACCATGAATATCAGTCAGGGTAATCTTAATTATCATTATAGAGCCAAGAGTGATATTGTTTCTGCTTTGTATTTTCAGCTGGTGGACCGTATGAATATTGAAATGAGTCAGCTGGTACAAAACCAACCAATCATGTCCTTTTTGAGTGAAAGCTCGCTGATTTCTATGCGAGTATTATTCGAATATAGATTTATCACCAAAGATTTATATGCTGTTTTGGATTCAGATGAAGAACTGAAACAGCACTATGTGGGTCTTCAGAAGATGAGGAAGCAACAGTTCCTGATGTTGTTTGAAAACATGATAGAAGGGGGGCTCTTGAGGCCTGAAGAATTAAACAATGAGTACGAGAGGCTTTACGAAAGAATGAATATTCTGGGCGATAACTGGATTAACGCAGCTGCTTTACTCAGAGATAACAGTAAGTCAATCGTAGACTATTATCACTCTCTACTTTTCGAAGTAATTTATCCCTATCTGACTGAAAGAGGTAAGGAGGAGTTTCGAAATTTGTTTTGAAATTGAATGATATGGTGAGCTGAGCTGTAAAAGCCTCTATTTTACAGCGCCTAATGATTTAAGTTCTTCATCAATATCATCAATAGCTTTTTCGACTTTGATAAGGGTGTTGACTTCCTCGTCCACAACCAAACTCCTGCCATAGAGCGTGAGTTGTAAGTTTCTAAGAAGGTCATTATCGGCCAGAAATTGGTCATAATTGATAATTCCTAACCTATACACTGTAATTGAGTCTGCATGTTGAAATGTATAGGTCATTGGAAGATCCAGGTCTGCATTAATATACCGGTTTTGATAAGGGAATAGGGTTTGTGAAAAACTGAAGTCAGTAGCAGCCATTCCTAGCTCATCATCCAGTCGCTTGAGGTCCAGCTGAAATAGGTTGGTCAAGGAAATTCTCAAACTGTCGTTGGTTAATGTGTTTAGGCCGATGTTTTTTAGGTTTTCAAAAGCACTGGTTTTTGGGATTATCTGATAATCAGTGCTTGAAGACACAAATGAGTTATAAACACTATCAGACAAGGGTGCCTTATCATGTATATAGAAAATGAGTTTTTGATTGTATTGGAGGGCCTCTCTGTGTAATTCAATAGTTTCCTTAATATCATTCTGGGCTTGTTGTAGATCA
>JABXIP010000342.1 GCA_013373005.1 Cytophagia bacterium
CCGATGATGTACTACGAAAATAACCTGCAAAGCACACTCTACCTCTGTGAAGCGATGAAAAAGCATGGAGTAACTGACCTGGTTTTCAGTTCTTCTGCCACCGTTTATGGTGACCCTGCGACTGTGCCTATCACTGAAGACTTTCCTCTTTCAGCCACAAACCCCTATGGCAGAACCAAGCTGTTCATTGAATATATTCTAAAAGACCTCTATGTCTCTGACAAAAGCTGGAACATAGCATTACTCAGATACTTCAACCCGGCAGGAGCTCACAAAAGTGGAAGAATCGGGGAAGACCCAAATGGCATGCCTAATAACCTTCTTCCCTTTGTAGCTCAGGTAGCTGTAGGTAAGAGAGAGAAACTGTCAGTCTTCGGAAGTGACTACCCTACTCCCGATGGCACTGGCGTCAGAGATTACATCCATGTGGTTGACCTGGCCAAAGGTCACCTGAAAGCCATTGATAAATTGACCAGCGATCCTGGTCTTGTAATCTATAATCTCGGTACAGGAAATGGTTACAGCGTTCTGGATATGATCAAGGCTTTTGAAGCAGCTTCAGGAAAATCTGTTCCCTATCAGATTGTAGACAGGCGTCCGGGTGATGCAGCCACCTGCTATGCCGATCCAAAAAAGGCCAAAGAAGAATTGGGGTGGACAGCTGAATTGGGTATCAAAGAGATGTGCGAAGACGGCTGGAAATGGCAGAGCGAGAATCCGAATGGATTCTAATCCTACGGCCTCTATTAGAACGTCACCCTGAATTTATTTCAGGGTCTCCCTGATAAACCCAAAAGATTCTGAAACAAGTTCAGAATGACGACCATTGTTAGTTTGCACTATGGTCAATGGATTATTGACCATCGACCATGGACCATCAATCATACCATTCCTCATATTCCCTAGGCTTATACGCATACTGCTTTCTTCTTCGGAAATAGTGTTTGATACCAAACTTGAACCCATTGGAGTAATACAAGGCCTGATTAAAGAACTCAAACTGCCCTGTGATATAAGTAAACTTCTTAACCGGGAATGAGAAATTACCAGTGAAGCGCAGGAAGTTATCAGTGTAAGTGTCATAGAATGCTCCTGCCTCCAAGCGTGCATATAATTTGCGCGACTGATCGCGACCGTAAGTCCAGGCCAAACCACCTCCACCGTAGAATCTGCTATCTATTATCCAGAAAGGATTTCCATCTGGCTGATTATCATTTGAACCTGAAACAAAGGCCTCTGCAAATGGAGAGAATCTTGAACCCGTTCCTTTTTTGGCATTATAGAAGAGTTTTCCAGTTAATGACCCTTCTAACGCACCTGTAGTATAATGGCTTAAAACGGGTGAAAATGAGGTCTGGAATGTCTTTGCATACCCTGTTTCATAGTAACCGATTAGCTGGCCCCAGTAAATTTCACGGCTTATGGCAGGACCAGTTTTCACAGGACTAAAAGTATAACCTACTGACTTAAAGCTTCTTTCATTGGAATGAGATAAACCAGCTCCAAAAGTGAAGAAAGTATTGGAAACATCATCTTGCTCTAAGCCTCCCAAAGCATAGAAAATTGGCTTTGCTGTATTTTCTCTGGTCTGATATCTGTATTTAAGGCCGAACAATGTGTGAGGCACATTATTTATATCGAATGCATTCAAATTCAAGTCCGACACATCAGTATATGTCACCGATAAACTATGCATGTTTAGGCTTTCGGTTCTCATATTATAGGTCATCGAATTATTCCAAACCGACTGCTTGAAATTATCCACCACATAGTCAGTATTGTACTGAATAGAATTATTCTCATAATACCTCAAGCCTGACATAATAGCCTTGAGTGTATCTGGGTTAAAAACAGTTGGTGTTTTAGCAATCAGAAATTTCTGAACATCACTTTCAAAAAATCTTACGTCAGGATTAAACCTGCCCTTGTACCTAGTTTTGATTCTATCAGCTTCAGGCAGCTTATTGGCGATAAGAGAAGCCTTTTCAAATTCTCCGATATCGTACCAAATGTTGCTCACGTATCCCATCAGTTCATAATCCAGCGGATGCGCCCTGATGTATTCCAGATACACAGATTCCATTTTATTGTAAGCCTCCAGATCTACCCACCATTGCAAAACAGTTCTAAGAGGAATAGCGTCACTGAATTCAGCCCATGCTAAAGCCTTTTGCTTCATTCCTGCATCTGAAAAAGCATAAGTAATAGTAGTTGCCATTGGGTGAAGTGCAGGATATTGAGCGGGATTTTTTTCCTTAAGTTCTTCAATTACCGATTCCGGATGAAAGTCGATCAGGTATTTGATATACAATGCGTAAGACTCTTCTGAATCATTGTTCTCCATCAAGTCAAAAAGTATTCCATCCAGATATGACAGATACTCTTGAGAATAGAAATACCTCAAATATTCCTTTACCAGAGAAATATTCCCTGGATTTGCCTCTATTTGCCTTCTCAACCAAAGCTCATTTAACTCTACCGATGGATAAGACTCCTTTGTCAGGTAGTAGCTCACATAGTCTAGCGATAGACCTTCGGAAACCTCCCAATAAATGTATTCAAAGAAATCCCAAACTTCATTGGGTCTTTCCTGATAAGCCAAATAAAGAGCATACTTATCAAAACTCACCGTATCCAACTCAAACTGAGTCTCAAGTCTTGCCTTGAGCATATCAGTAGCTGCTTTCAAATTTTCATTTGCTACATACCAAGCCACAGAATCTGTAACCACAGGTTCGGGAACAGCTACCACTATAGCATCTGAACTTGATTGTACATTTTCCAGTGTCCTATCTCTGTCAATGGCGTATTGATCATACGCATTTTTAACCTTGGTGTATATTTCAATCAAGTCATATGATGAACCACCCTTGAGCTCAACATCATCGCTGAACTTCAATTCTGGCTCTGGTGTATTTATGGTCAAAAGTGTTCCTCCAAAAAATGAAGTTCTGGTGTAGGTGGCCTTCATTCTATCCAGCTCATTCAATAAGGACGGCTCATTGCTCTTTTCCACGAACATGTTCCAGAAGTAATTTTCGTCAACCCAGGAGTTAGTGCTTCTCTTTCGTACATCAAATGCATCTCCATTGGCAACATATTCATAATCAGATTCTCTCCAATTTCTCGTAATTGAAGCACCATCATAAACCTTCATAAAGCGAATGGATTGATGAAGATCAATCATATGCTGCAAATAGTCATTCCACTCTTCCAACATCCCTTTTCTACCATTTGTCGACTGATGCCAACCTAATCTATTGGCATTCCTTAGAGCAAAATCACCAGCGGTAGTAATGTCTGCATCAGGTATCTGATAGATATCATCGGGGTGTATGAAATGTGACCAGATTCCAGTAAAAAGGTAGAGTGACTCAAGGTTATACAATTTGAAATCATTGTAAGTATAGCCACTAGAAATTCGAGGAAAATCGAAAAACCTAGGTTCGAATGGGTCGACATCAAATTCCCGGTTAGCTCCTTCCATCAACTCTCCATCATATAGAGAGGACATAAATTCCATTTCAGGCATGGCATTGGCCAAGTGTTTCAACCCCACACTGTCGATTTCATTCGAAGGCGGTACGTAAGACTTAGGCATAGGACCAAACCTACTAATCCACCAGATCTTTCTTGCCGACCTCAAAGCCCCTTCTATATATTCGGTATTGCTATTCCAGATTGTATCAATCAAGGGTTCATGATTATAACCATGAAACCCAAGTTCAAACTCATTTTCCATTACCTGCTCAACCAGCCATTCTGAGCTTATCACCGACTCATTGTTTATCACAGATTTATGCTTATCCCATTCTGTAAAAATGAAAGGAGGTTGACGAATAGTATTATAGTTGAAACAAGGAAAGGCTGTGTATGTCAGATCGAATTTATCAGCAACTTTCAGCATGTCGGGCCACCAGCGTTCCATAACAAACTGAGCCTGTGAAAGTCCAAATTCTGACTTAATCGGTTCCGCATCTATATCGTATACAGGATTCGGAAAATCGTCAATCATGATGGTACTTACATTAGCCACCGGAAAAGGAACACCTTGCAAACCTTTTAAGGCAGGCGCAAAAAGTAAGCCCCTGTCTACCTTTTCAAATTCAATGAAGGTATTAAAATGAATGACCTTACCATTACCAATGCTATGCTCGAAAATGACTGGCATTTCTCGATCGGTAATGGAAGTCGCCAGTACATTGATTGACTCTATAAAAGCATCCTTTTTCAAACCAATGTTGGTCTTCAGGGGATATATTTCTTTCCCCTCCAGCCCTGGAAGAACATTCCTTTCAAAGTGAATGCCCTTGGCTTGAAGATCATAGCTATATTCTGCCGTTGGTTTAATCCCAGATAAAAAGCCAGCCTTTTGATCTTCATTCAAGCTAGGGAAGACAAGTGTTCCTCCCAATGAAACAAACTCCAAAAGTGACTGCTTCGCACTTTGACTTAGAGGCTCTGTATTGTTGATATAGATTACTCTGGTTTCATCTGAAATATAATCGTCACTATTAAAATCACTAATTGAAATATTGGCATAAGGAATTTTTGTATAGTCAAACACCTTTTCCAAATGTGTCGAGTAGCTCTGGCTGAGGGCCATTTCACCGTCTACCAAATAAACTACTATCGGTATTTCAACAGTTTCCTCATCATTGACCTCTTCATTCTGTTCTTTTGAACAAGAGGCCATTAAGACAAGAAACAAAATGCCAAAAAGGATATTATTTTTTCTAGTGAAAGGTATCATAATGGCTAGAGCAACTCTTCTATTTTGGCCGCTTTTGGATTGTTAATTATCTCGTAAATTTTGAGGTTATCTTTTTCAAAAAAGAGCCTTACTTCTCTTCCCTTACTTTTTAGAGTTTCCATTTCAGATAGAACACGAATCTTAGTTGAAGGATTAACCCTCACTTTGGCTGCAAACTCACTAGATTCATTTTCATACATAAACACCAACACGCTATTGGGAACAATGAACTGTGTATTTCTTTCCAAAAACTCTTTGTCATTCTTATACTCAAAATAGATTGAATCTCTTTCCGGATAGCTCTCAACAAATTCATCATAGGAGATGAAATAATGAGACCCACTGCTAATCGGAAGCATAATATTGGCATTCACTACCGCGTAACCATAGGGAATGAAACTTCCATTAATTAGCTGGTAAGCCTCTAATATATTCTTACTGAGAGTTCCTGTTTTTGCTGCTCTTTGAACGAGTTGCTGCTGAGAATAATAAGCTCCGGCCAAGAAGAGCAAAAAAATAAGTGGAGCAGAAATCCAGTCTGTTATCTGTATCCTCTTGAGTCCGGTATTGAAAAAATAGTAAACGAGATAGAAAATAAGGCTCAAGGCACAAGCGATAAAGACCGGCAAAACCTCATTGAAAAGATCATAGTCAAAATAAGAAAAACCAACTCTACTATAGATAATGAGCACGTTTACGTAAACAATAAACACCAGTGGGCTTTTCCATTTTCGCCTGTTTTTTCTGTAAAGGATGGACATAGCCACAATCCCAAGCATGCTAAGTATTTGGAAAATAAAAACCAGCCTATCGTACTCCATAATCATGTTCCCTGTGGTAGTACTGGTTGTAACAGAAATCAGGTTCGACCTAAAGAACAGGCCAAAATCAATATCTTTCATATATGCCGCGTAGGCATAAGAGACCATAATAATACCGCTCCCTAACAAATAGGCCCATATAGATTTTAGAAAGAAACCCCAATTTTGCTTTCTGGTAAAGGGTGCCATGACCAGGAAAAATGGAGGCAACAAAATAAAGAGAGTAAAAAGGTCTATGAGCGCAATGGCGGAGAATATAACTAGCATACCAAAGAAATAGACACCCGGATTTCTTTGATATAACTTCCAGGGCTTTCTAATGAATATGATAGCCGGAAGCAGAAAAGTCATAGCCATAAATGTGGACTTACTGTGAGTAAGCTGCTCCACATTTACCGGTGTCAGATTGAAGAAAAAAGCAAAAGCCAGAGTTCCTAAAAGCGGAATAGTGATAAGCGAATTGGTCATTGCATCAATGAACCAAAAGATAACAAAGCATAGAATGAATACCTGAAAGAGAGCGAAAGACTCCAAAGCCATTTCAGTACTAATTCCGGTAATCAAGCCATAGAAGCTCATAAAAGCATACTGCCCACTCATTACCATTTCATTACCCATCCATTGTTGGTCTTCGAGTGACTTTAGAATATTCAATTCCTGGAACCAAGCGGCTGAGAGTTGGTAGTTATCGAATTGCATGAGGTAAAAGCGAACCAACATAGCAGAAATACCGGCTATTGTGGCTACTACAAATTCCATTTTCACGCTAAAACGCTTGGTTCTTTTCTCCTTTCTGACGTCAATAATCGGATCCTTATCTTCAATATTTTCAATCACATTCAGGAGAATAGACTGTTTCTTACGGACCCATGACTCCCCCTTAAAACGGAGATTTCTAAAGCCCACCATACGCATAGCCAAAAAGATAATGATGAGCGCTAACAGCGATAGAAGATCGTAGCTATTGATCTGAATTAGAATATAAATGACCAATAAAACCGCACTACCATAAAAAGCCCATAAGTTACCCATGGTCTTGACCTGATTCTGAGAGGGCTTTCCTTTAAAGAATAAACGCTTCAGTACATAAAGGAAAAGAACCCATAAGAGCATTCTTATGATTCCCAGAAAGATGGTATCGGTATAGGGTATATTCATTTAAACTTAGGAAGATTATCAAGTCCAATATTCCCTATAAAGTAGTCCCAATCCTGATTAGAAAGTTGGTTTTTCACTTTGTTGAACATGGTTTTACTGTCAGCATATTCAATCAAGATAACCGGTAGATTATAGTTTTTATGTAAAGCTTTCAACTCGTTCATTTTCTCATGGAATTCGCTGACTCTACGCATTCTATAGGCTTCCTTTTCAAAATTATAATC
>JABXIP010000314.1 GCA_013373005.1 Cytophagia bacterium
TGAGCAGACCTGCTGCGGCGAGGATCAGAGAGCCTGTGCAGACGGAAGTAACCCACTGGCACTGCCCTCCGACGAGCCGCAGATAATTCAGGGTCTCCTGGTCCTCCATCAACTCGATCTGTCCCGGTCCACCTGGCACAAAAATGAGGTCCAACTCTAGTGCTTCGTCAAAGGTGTGCGTAGGGAGGATGCGCATGCCCCGGTCAGACGGAACGGGGTCTCGCGTCTTCCAGACCAACGCGGTTTCAACGCCATTCATTCGGCTGAAGACCTCAAGAGGGCCAGTCAGGTCGAGCTGGGTGAGTTTCGGAAACAGCAGGAGACCGAATTTCATCAACATTCCCTTTTCATGGTCGATCACACAGACAGCCGTCAATCTCATCGAGATGTGATACCTCGAACGTGGGAATAAGCAGCTCCTCGCCCGCTAGTCCTCGTGGGTTGAACCAGCAACTATCAATCCCAAACTGAATGGCGCCCGCGATATCAGCATCAATTCGGTCGCCAAAAATAATAGCCTCAGACTTTCTGAAAGAGCTAAAACTTCCGGCCGCAAACTCGAAAAATCGCGCATCCGGCTTTGCAAATCCGCACTTCTCGGAAGTTGCTACGAACGAAAACCATTCGCCTAAGCCTGACTTTTCGATCCGTCTCCGCTGAACCGCATCAATGCCATTGGTGATGACGCCAAGCTCTCCGACGCTGGCAAGAGTTTCGCAAAGCCGCTTGGCTCCGTCGACAAGTACGATGGTCTCAGGCAAGATGTCGAGGTAGATTGCGCTGGCTTTGAACGGATCAGCTTCGACGCCGTGGAGCGCGAATGTGCGCCGAAACCGCTCAACCCTAAGAAATTCTTTGTCGATCTGCTTTCTCTCCAGTTCCACCCAAAGCGCGGCGCTCTCCCGCCTATAGTCTGAGTAGAGTGTGGACGCACTATCGGTTAGCCCAACGATTTCCATCGTTTGATCAAATGACCGTTTCTCAGAAGACCGGAAGTCGAGCAAAGTATCGTCAAGATCGAAAAGAAAGTGCCTATATCTCAATGCAGCCCCCCAGAAAACTCTGCCAACCAAGCATGGGGGACAGTATCGGCAGAACGAGAGAATGAAAACTACGAAGAAGAGCGATGACTGCGCGAAGCGGACAAAGCAAGTTTTTGCTGCGGCTGCGCGAATGGCGGCGTTCAGCTTTCCAGCGCGTCGATCATTGTAACTCGCGTCGAATGTCGACCACCTTCGAAGCTAGCGTTCATGAACGCATCAACTATTTCCAGTGCCAAGCCTTCTCCAACCACGCGCGCACCCAATGATAGCATATTGGCATCGTTGTGTTGGCGGATCATTCGGGCCGAAAATACGTCAGCGCAGACACCGCACCTGATACCCTTCACTTTGTTCGCGGCCATCATGATACCTTGGCCTGTGCCACATAAGACGATGCCAAGCTGACAGTCGTCAGACTTGACAAGCCTCGCTGCCGCTTCGCCATGTTTCGGATGGTCAGTGCTCTCAGGCTCCGTCGGCCCGATGTCGACTACGTCAAAACCTTGGTCCGCAAGATGACGGGCGATTGCCTGACGAAGTTCGATAGCAGCATGGTCGCTGGACAGGGCGATACGAATGCTCATAGGCGAGTCCTTCATAAATATCCTCGGTGAGCAACCGATAGCAGACCTCCAAACGCCTTGCAGAAAAATGCAAGATGGGCTCGGGCCCGATCACTTCGGTCAGTTCAGACGTCCGGCTCGAGAAACCTTGAACCGTGCCGGCTCTGAGCACTCCAACTGCTTGCCTTGCAGACATCGCCCAGTTCACCGAGAGTCAAATCATGACCTATCGCGCTGCCAAGATCCCTCTCACCTGCGACGAACTCCGCGTGCGGCAGTGGAGCAACTACATGCGCGGCCACATGGAAGAGGTTTTGGAATCTCTCCACCGTGAGGGAGTGCGGCACGAAGCATGGTATCTCTGTCCAGGCCAGCCCCTTTGCGTGATTGGGCTCATGGATGTCGATGATGCCGATGCGGCGGCGCATGCCATGTCCGTATCGCCTCTCTCGGTGGATAGGATACATCGCCAGTTCAAGGAGCATTGGCTCCGATCTGGTATCACCCCAATCCAATTTGAGCCCGGGAACAGCGACCTCGACAGCGAATACGAATTGCTATTCGAGGCCCGAACCAGATGACGGCATTGGGCTCGGAGCGGACATGCGGCGACGCAGCGGGTCGTGCGCCTGGCAGGTGGCGGTGGCCGTCGCTGCCGGCCCAAAGCGGCCATTCATCAATAGCATCAACGCTGTGCCGCGGCCCGTAAGAACAGACTTTTGCCGCGTCAGTGAATTGATTTTAAACGAACCTCATCATGTCTCGCTCCTTCGGGAGGCGGGCGTTTGGGCAAGCATTTCTGGAGTGCGCTCATCAAATGCTTTTGCAAATTCCTCATCACTCCATCCCCCCTCACCGTAGTCGGGGAAATCGATGAATTGCCAACCTTTCTCACTGTGCTCCACGCTAAAAAGAGGCCCAACAAATGGGCAATTATGAAGAAAGTACGTCTGAACGAAAGGATGGCTATCCCATTCGCGAGAGATGAACTGGTGCCCTTTTGTTCCCTCAATAAACCACGGCTGGGCGCCGTGTGTGCCAAACTGCCGATTGATGATAGTTCGTAGATGCAAAATTGCAGTCAGCGCATCATCTTTGAAAGATTCATAGGTCTCTACGTTGAAGTGAATTGAACGATGCCGGAGTGATTTTAACGAGCGTAATTCGTCGGCCACATCTGGCAACAGAACTCCCCAAGCTAGGAGCGTGTCAATTGGCACATCCCAATCATCGAACGACTTTTTCCGATAGACGCGACGGTATTCCGGCGTTGCAGAAAAAAATTGGCGAAGGTCAATCATCAAATGGTTTAGAATTCGTTCGCCGAGTGCGCAGGCGCCCACAAGAGCCGGAAAGTAAGCCCCGACTATATAGGCGTGGCGAACCTGATGAAAGAAACGGTTGTGGTATGAGAGAATCGAAAACGGCTTGGAACCGATTGCAATAAAGTTCTCAATCTTACCTTCGATCCCGAACTCTCCAAATTCTAACTTGATTTCCTCGCGAACCCTGGCCTGGTTCTTTCGCCAGAGTTCTTTATTGCTTTCATCCCAATCCTCTCCGATCTCTTGAGCGAGGATGACGGAGCGAGAGTCAAAATCCATACCCCAACTCAAATGTCGGCGGCGACCGCGATCCGACAAAGTCTCTTTGTGGGCTTGGATGCGTTGACCGATCTCAACCAGGGTCTCTTCATTATCAGGTATAGGAATTCTCCTGTGAAAATGGTTAGAGTGAAAATTGTTCATGGCTGATCGAGACCGCAAGTTCAACGGCGCACACCGGTCGTTGACGGTCGCCATTAACGCTGCAGCGCAGCATCCCCGAGCCAGACATTCGAGGCATCGCGCAGGAAGCCGGATTTGCAAAGTTTGATGAACAGCCCAAAGTCGACTTTGTGCGCGGTAGTCGACTTTTACGTGTGCGCCCACCCTGCCAACTGAGGAAATTCAAAGCTTACTCGCTGACGCTTTCCGCGACCCGTCTATGAAATGAATCGGTGACGTGGTTTCGCCCCTCGTACCTGCCGCATTCTTGATCTCAAGCAGGCGCTTGTCCTTCCGCCCCATGTGTCCCACATCAATGACCACGTAGAAGCCGGACAGAGTTTCTTCGGCTGTTTTGTAGGTCTCAAGCTGTTTGGTATATCCATCAATAAGCTTGGGGTTTCGGGAAAGTTTGATCTCCACGACGACGCGCCCTGAGAAACCGGAGGACACTTTAAAATCCACTGGGCCGTTGCCGGTCTCCGCTTCTGGCGTCAGGTCAAGATCGTTAGCTCTGCAGTAGGCATGTGCAACGGCGAAAAACAATCGCTGTGCGGCGATCTCAGGGCGAGGCTTGCCTTGGTGATAGAGTTCTTCAGAGAACCGCCGACCCTCGATCAAAAAACGGAACTGCTCGATGATACTCTGGACAACACTCTCGACGCCTTCTAGGTCCATCTTGGCCGGTGCTGAGATTGCCAGCGGCTCTGCCTCAGCTAAGGCGGCGGCGATTTTGCGCCAAAACACTTCACCTAAAGGGTCGCCGTGCATGTCATATGCGGTTGGGCTAGCCCCGCGCAGCATTTCCATGAACGTTTGAAAGGAAGCCTTGTCGGACAATGCCCACCGGCGGATTTCATCTTTATCCCTCTTACTCTTTACCCGCCACATGCGCGCGATTTGGTCGTTCACACGCGAGCGAAGTTGGGCGTTCTTCGATGCGGCGTCGGCAACATCGGACCAATCAGTTGCGATTGGTAAAGCGCGAAGAATGTCGCTAGGCACTAGGATTACCGGGTCATTTGGACCAATGTAAGGGTTTGCCGCCAACAGGCCCGAGTAAGTCTTGCCGTTCTTCAGCGCGATGGTCATGGACTGCGTAGGGACGCCAATCTCGGGCAAGATACGTTCATTTAAAGCGATTAGATCGCCCACGATGACGTTTGAGGTCATGTCGCTGATACGATCAGGCCCCACGCCATTTTCAAACAGTGCCATTGCGACGAATAGGTCCGGATCTTCGATGCCAAGTTCAACAATCTGGCGCGCCGTCTCGATGTACTGGCTGGTCATTTCGGAACCGGAGCCACTGCCGGAAACCGATTGTGCACCATAACCAAGACACGTCCATTTGATTTCTGGAAATGTCAGCATGCGCGCTGCGCTTTTCCATGCGACATCCGCAGGAGACTTTGCCTTCACCAGGAATTTAATGATTGTCTCGAAGTGATTTTCATAGGTCTTGCGGGCGTCGCTCGAAACCTCCGTATGAATAGAACCCTCAAGGAGAAGAGGATCAATGAAGAGCTTCGTATCGGCGTTCAATGTGGGGTCGAGAATTCCACGACTTTCCAATTCTTCCGCGTCGATCCCAAAGTGCTCCGAGAACCTGATTGGATTCCGGATTTTTCCCATCTATATTACCTTACATTAAAAATGAACAGCATTCTGGAAACATCTCTTCATATCCCCACGTTTTTTATCGCGCCTTAGATGTCTAGAATTTTCCGCTCCTGACACATCAAGCCTTCTCGGAGCATGGCAATCGAGATGGTATCAACAGGATAGCTCATCTACTTTAAGGAGTTGCCCAATATGGACGAGTTAATCATTTATCCTTGCCGCTAATCACCTTCGGAATTCCTGAATTTACGAGCTGGCCAAGACCATCAAATAAGGCCTTTAACTCTGTCACGTTCGATCCATCTTGCAAAAACAAGCAAATTCCCTGTGCGACTTCAAGGATATCAGCCTCGTCACCGATAGTAGGGTCAATTTCACGATATGCGTGGGTAAGTCCCGCCACGCATCCTTTGATCTGCTTTGGGTCGGGGTGGGCGACCGCGTTTCTGACTTCCTGGAACCTCCGCAGGACAGCACATAGCTTGTCTGCTTGGTCTGGGGCGCCGGCCCATAAAGCCTTCAGCAGATGAATTTTGTGTCCAAATGACATCCTAGGAGAGGTCGTAAACAATCCTTCGGGTCGGGGGACAAGTTCTGAAATTACAGCTTCAATCTCGCTTTCAATTACCGCGTGGTATGTAACCACCTCGACAGCAAATGTGTCAGGCTCCTTTCCAGCCTCGATCAGCCGCATCACACCCGCAATGCCGTCATAATGTGCGCCCGCCATAAGCCCCCCAATTTTGTTTACTAATAGCGGATGATGGCTCATGAAAAGCGCGCTGCCAAGCTTAAGATTTCAGGGTTAGATTTGCGGTTGAAGGGGCACAGCAACTTAAACCCACCCAATACGTCCCTTCAAAGCGATAGCTGGGCGCGGCGCGGGCTCGGCTCCTGATCGCCCCCCTATCCGGAAACGGCAGCAGAATCGATGGAGTGCCAAGTGTTACTGAGGTCTTGCCCTTCTTGACGTGCCGCCGTCGATCCACTTATCGGCCTTGATGCAGGGCCTTTCCGCTCGATCCGTTCGCCGCTATGGACGTCCGCTTCCGCCTCGGACTGAGGATATTCTCGCAATCGCAGAGAAGGTCTGCAATCCGCCCTTTGTGTCGGCGCTTGGCATCTTGGATGGACGTCGCAGCGGGGCCCCCAAAGGACTTAGCCGAGCCTCGCCGCGAATGGGTCGTGGCATCGCGAGTCTGAAGATCACTTCCA
>JABXIP010000140.1 GCA_013373005.1 Cytophagia bacterium
ACATCTCCATTAATCGTAATGGAAGTTGGAATTGGGTTGAAGTTGATGTCTTTGATCAATTGAAGCCACTTAGAAGATAAGAAGTCCACATTCTTAAAAGGTTCAATGTTTAAGGGTGCCGGGCTGTAGCTATAGTTTACTGCTCCGCGGTAGTTCCTGTAGGCGTATTCAGCTGTATTGATGTTACTTCGGTCTATTTCATTATAAGCATAAGTGAAGCTGAAGTTTTCAATGGCCCATGGCAGGTTTAATCCGTTTTCATTGGTTCTTCTCTTTCGAACATTAGAGAAGTTGAAGCTTCTTCTTCTTGATACATCTACAACCTTGTCGTAATAGTCATCTCGCTCGCCTTGATCATTAAATGAGTTGAGTACATCTTCAAGCGGAAGATCAGGGTCTAGTGGGTCGAACTGAGGAACCGATCTGGCATGTTCAATGCTGTAGTAGGCTGGGATTTCCAGCCCCCAATCCTCAGGGAAGAACTTGTGTAATGAAAGACTGGTGGAGATATCATAGGCAGTCATTTTCTCTCTGTTTCTTTCCGATACTTTGTCTGAGATGCCTCCAAAGCCAATAGAAGAATGACTGAATGATGCAGAAATGTTACCTAAATCTGCCAGCTGAGCATCCAGCCTGGCATTGGCGGCCCAGCCAGCTTTAGAATCGAAGTCGGTAACGCGCAATTCATTGGCCCAGAGGTAGAAGGTTTTGGGCTCCGCATCAAGCGAACTTGGGTTTCTTACACCGATCATCAGCGTCTGGACTGAGCTCATGTCTGGTCTACCTACAACAGTTACATTGTATTTGCCAACCGTGGTTGTGTAAGGTAGACTCAGGTTGGCATTCATTCGGTTTCGCTCGGCTTTTGCCTCATATAAGTCGCTAAATGCAATATCAATCTCGTTGATTTCAGGCCAGATTTGATCGGGAGAGATTTCCCCCGTCTGGGTCATGGTAAGTGGTACCTCTACTTCGTAATAGTTCTCCGTGAAATCGGTACCTAGTCTAATGAAGGCAGTTACTTCTCCCGGTTGTAGGTTATCAGGGCTATCAGCATGGAGGAACATCTGCAGTCTTCCATAATTGATCATATCCATGTTTACTGTTTTGTAGACAGCCCTGGCATCTCTGTCTCTTAGACCTTCTACATAAAGCTGAAGCGACTGCTCATTTCTTCTTCTTTCAACTGTTGAGGTGTTGTCACGGTCTCTTTTGATTCCAGGAGGCAATACATAAGGTGGGCGACCATCAGCTGGTTGGCTATTGTCTTCGATACTCACCACACCTACTGTGAAGTTCGGGTCAGATGGTTCCGGAACTTCAAATAAGCCCTTCTCATATAAACTTTCCTGGAAGGTTCTCCACTGACTACCAACCATTCTAAAATTCACAAAACGAAGTACAACAGGTTCTTCAAAATCTGTCAGATAGGTTCTTACATATCTGATGGATTTGAATCCGTTGATATTACCCTGAACTCTGTCTGGTTTTCTTACCGGAATTCTGAAGAGATACCAACTTACCTGATCTCCATTTACATCATTAGTTACTTTGTCAACAATGTTATTTCTACCTACCTGAAATTGACCTGGGCGAATGTCAATTCCATACTCATAATACTCTTCCAAATCGGCCAGCGTATTGTCTCTGTTCAGGTCTTCATTGTCTGGTAGGTTGGAGTTAGAGGCTGTAAAGGTTTGATTTCCGGTTGAAATAGGGCTGTTGCCCTCCATGCCGTTGAAGTTTTTATAGCGAGCCAGAATTTTGACATCGGCTGCATCGAGTTCATCATTTAGGTAGTATTGAAAGTTGTCGCCTGATGGATCGCTCTCCAATTGAGCATGCACCTCAGGGCTCACATTGACCGAGTTCAGGAAGCCGGAAAAGAAGCTAGTTTCGTCTGTGGTTTTCAATCCATCCAAACCCACGTCTTGATTTTCTCTGGCGCCTTCACTGTTGTCAAAAGCAGGGTTGAGATAAGGCTGGCTGGTTACATAACCCCATTCATTCATGGCTACATCATTAGGGTCAGTTGATCCGTCAGCAGGAAGGCCTTGCTCAAAAGCGTGTCTTTCATCTTTCATGATGTCCTCGGATACACTCCCCAGGTTGATGAACATTTTTCCACCTGTGGTATTGGCTTTTGGTGGGTTGATGCCATCGTCAATCAGTCCTCTAGGGTTCTGCGGATCACCATTGGTGCTGTTGATGAAAGGATCCATCATCCAGAATTCTATGTATTCAATATTGGTTTTATCGAAATCAACTTCATTGGTAATAGCCCTTACAATGGCACCGTAGTTTTTCTCCGGTTCAGGTAAGGTTCCATCCGAGTTGAGGTTTGGGTTGTAGTTGTACATCCCCCTTTCGGAAGGATAGTAAGCAATATCAAATGAAGGCTCATTCACCACAATCTGCTGAGGATCTCGCTTGATCACCTCTGTTTGTCCCACCGATCTCGTATAATGATTTTCAAGGTCATCTGGAGTAATGTTTTGCGGTCGGTTTCTGCCTGAAGAACGATAGAAAACATTGTCAATAGTATACCAGGCAATTTTGGCTCTTCTGTAATTAGCACCTAGTCTATCGGCCGTCTGGTTCGATAAATCGAAGCGGTTGTCATCAGTTTTTGGGGTAGAGGCTAGCTTCCAGCTTTGAGCATTACTTAAACTGAACGGTGTTACAGTTGCCTCGAAGTCATCGATATATGAAGCACTCGTTCCATCTACTTTATTGGAAGTGCCCGGAATAAGTTGAGCGAACTCACCACTTAGTGTGATCTTAGATGGAGCTTTTGTATCTATAAATGGTAAGGCATCAACCATTCTGGTAAGCAGTCGAGAATCGGCACTATAGTTGAAGTCGAGTCCCCACATGGTATTGCTCACCGGTTCATTGCCTATACTTACCCTTGAGAGTTGTGGGCGTTCGTTCAGGTGAAGCAGGGTTAAACCCACATTCGTTTTGTCATTGAAAACATAGTCAACTCTCGTTCCCAGTAAGTTTCTGGCTTGGAAACTAAAGAGGTCAGCCTTCTCATAGGATACTCTGATTTTCTTACCTGAATTAAGGATAGAAGGGTTGATGATGGTTACTTTTCCGATCTGATAATCAACTGTGTAGTCAGACCCTTCAACAAGTCTTGTTCCTCCTGCGGTTACTACCACACTACCTTCAGCTACCTGAAAAGCATTTAGGTTAATTTCACTGCTGGAGCCGGATTGTAAGCTTCCTTTGATGAAATATTTATTGAGTCTGGAAACTAGCTGGGCGTCAGCTCTTGTGGTTCGATAAAGGGTGTCAAATACATATTTGTCTTGCAAGAACTGTTCTGAAGCCGTAAACTGACTTTCCATTCTTTTACCAAATGGCTCCAGGTAAGGGAAGACCATATAGCCCCTGTTGGGGTTGATAGTCACGTCTTCAACGTAGTCGAAATTACCGTCTTTTTGAGGGTCGCCATTTTGGTTCAGCCTATCCAAGCCCATAATCTCAATCAGCGGAATGTCTTTGGTATTCTGTCCTTCATGCAAACTAGGGTTGTCAATACCTGTTTTGTCATCTCTGTAGATCACTCGAAGCTGGAATGACTGTCTATCTACGTTGGCGGCATTGAGATTGTATATGTTTTTCATCATCAAATCCCAGGTTGGAACCTGAGTATTGATTTTGTTAGGGCGAAGCATCTTCAGGAAAATGATGTCATCTTCACTTCTTCCCTGATAGTCTTCAGTCATTTCACCCACCTTATACCTTCTTCCCTGATAATTGAATTCAAAGGAAACCGCCAAGACTTCATCATTCTGCAGTTGACGGCTTAGTGAAAGGAAGCCTAGTTGGCTGTTGAAGTAGTATTCTGATGGATCGAGCTTTCTAGCACCGGTTACCTTCACAAAGTCCTGACCGTTTTCTAGGTTATATTGACCCTCTAATATGCCACTTACCTGATCAGGTCTCCTCAGGTTGGGGTCGTTCTGTAGGTTCTGAAATAGGTTGTTGGCTCCGTTGCTGGTAGGAGAGTTTGGGTCGCCAGATCCAACGAAGTTATTTCCACCTTGATAAATTCTTCGTCCTTCACCGAGGTCCATAAAGGCTGCGAAATTTCTGAGTGTCTGGGTATTGTTGTTTCTGTTGAGTACATAAACCTCTAGTCGGCTAATCTGCAAACCGGAAATGACTGAAGGAATACTTCTGAGCCAGTTCTCATAATTGTCTCTAAAGAATTGACCCAAGAAGAAGTGTCTGTTTTCATCGTAATCGCTGGCACGGATTTCAAACTCATTTCGCTGAACGCCACCTTCCACTTCAATTGATTCTGAAGTTCCTCTTTGAGAGGCTGCAAGGGCAGTTACATAGAGTCTGCCAAACTGCAGTTGGGTTTTGAAGCCGAAGAGATTTTGTCCCCCAGTAATCAAACTATTGGCTATTGGTAAGCTTACATTACCAATCTCCATGGTTTTAATAATGTCAGACTCCAGACCAGAGAAGTCTACTTTTAATTCATTTTCAAAGTCGAAGGAGTTGTTATTGTCGAAGTTGGCATTGATCTTCATTTTGGTACCGATGGTACCATCTAAACTCATTTGAATATTCTGGTCGAATTCGAAAGTACCATTGCGTTGCTGACGAATAGGAATGGCCGGATTGTCTACTCTTTGAAATCTACCACCAAAATCTAGTTGAACTGTACCATTAGTGTTGATGAGGATTTGATCGCCCCCAAATAATCTGTCGAAAAAAGGGTTCAGTGCGATTGGAGGAATCAGTCTTCCTCTGTTAGCTATTGCACTTTCTCCATCACGGGCTTTCGATCGCTCTTTAAAGAAATCTCTATTACCTTCTTGAATCTTTTTCAGTAGTGCTTCGCTAAAAGGTACATAAGCAGGAGGTCTGATGAATGACCTTCCTACTTCCTCGGAAGCAATGATATTCTTACTGGTATCAACCTGATAATTTCTATTGTAAAATGAGGCATTGTTAAATAGCAGAGGAGAACTCAAAGGTTTTCTAAACAACGGATCTCCAAATGGGTAACGAGGCCTGTAAATAGGGTAGGGAGAAGGGGTGTACTTTGTGGTATCTACTTGCGTGCCTGTGGTATCCTGATTTTGAAAAAGGGCAAACGCAGGCGTTGAAATGCTGCATGCAATCATTCCAAGGAAGAAGAAGACTAATATTTTCCGCGCGTGGTAGACCAATACTTAGTAATAGCTTAGGCTGCTTTGAGTGCTAATTTTATCAATTCTTCCAGACTAATTTCTCCAGAGCTCCCCTTCAGTATCTTCTCAATGCTCTTTTGTGCAGCTGCTTTGTTAATGCCTAAGGTTACTAACGCTGCCAAAGCCTCGTTTCTTATAGCATTTCTACCAGAAGACGGGATATTGATTAAGTCTCCGGAAACTGCTGATTTGCCAACCTTGTCTTTGAGCTCTAGAATAATGCGTTGGGCTGTTTTTGCGCCAATTCCTTTTACAGCTTGAATGGTTCTTACATCCTCACTTAAAATGGCTTCTTCAACCTCCTCAGGGCTCAAAGATGATAGTACCATCAGACCTGTTGAAGGGCCTACTCCTGAGATAGATATAAGGTGTTGAAAGATGCTCTTTTCATGCTGGTCGGCAAACCCAAAAAGTATTTGAGCATCTTCTTTCACATGAAAATGAGTAAAGAGCTGAATGCTCTCTTTATCCTTAATTTTCGAAAAAGTGTTGAGTGATATTTTTACTTCATACCCAACTCCCTGTATATCAATGATAACAAAGGTAGGGTCCTGGAAAGCAAGTTTACCTTTCAGATAAGCAAACATATATGGCAAGTCATTTGGAAGAAACAAAAATGGCAAGTATTACTTGCCATTCCTAAAAATAATAAGATTCCTTAATTCCTTGCCTTATTCTGGTCTTTTTGTCAGCTAGTTTGGAAAGTAGTTAGCAAAGACTCCATTTCTCTAATAAGTTCACGGTGGTCTTCATTGGGGTAGATTACAAAACCCTCGATGTAGTAGAGTTTGCCTTTGGCTTCGTCTACAAAAGTGTAGCTTACAAAGGTGCCACCTACTGAGAAGTTGTTGGTTTTCCAGGCACCTTTCATTTCAACTGTATACTTGTCGCGGAAGTTGATGTTTCTGAAAACTGGTTTCATATAAACGTTTTCAGTAATCATGAAAGACTCAGGATTATCAGGGTCTCCATAAATGTACTTGTGGCCAATTTCATCTCTCAGTTTGATGATGTTCTCATGATCAAATTCTTCTTGAGACTTATAGTCTTTGGTGTAGACAAAAAGATT
Source organism: Cytophagia bacterium (assembly GCA_013373005.1). Taxonomy (GTDB): domain Bacteria; phylum Bacteroidota; class Bacteroidia; order Cytophagales; family Cyclobacteriaceae; genus Roseivirga. The sequence goes on from JABXIP010000140.1 coordinate 6,289, forward strand.
TTTGCTTGGCCCAACAGCAGGCAGATACCTTGCCCACATAAAGTCGTCTTCAAGCATAGCCAATTCGTAGTTTGCCGGAATTTTAATGGAAACACCTAATTGATCATTTACTCTATTCAGAATTGCTTTGGAAGCTGTTGACATTCTTAGGTCATCGGCAAGGCGCTGCTTCTCTGCAATATTGAAGAAGTTTTGCACCACCTCAGCATTTTCCAATAGATTGTTGATCAGTGTTTTATCATCTTTTCCGAATAGCTGTAATACCTTTTGACCCTTGGCGTACTGGTTGTCAGAGGTTTGCATAAACCTACTTGGGTCGCTAAGTATAGCTTGCTTAGAGTCTTCACCGAAGGTGCCCTGAAGCCACTTATCAGCAGCAGAGTTCCCCTCAAGGCTCACCACATAAACTAGATTTCGGGAAAGCTGAAATATTCGGTTAAAATCAAAAGGCTCAATCACCCTGATGGTAAACATGGGCTCCGTTCTGGTTAACCCAGGAACAGGCTCTCTGAAAACTTCTTTTATAGCATCACCTAGCTCGCCATCGTATTTTCTCTTGTTCATCACAATTACGATTTCGCCCGGCTCACCGGTAGCGTCCGGCAAGTACATGTCATTCTTGGCTTTGGCTTTGCCACTTCCATCTACGTCAACTTGAGCACCATTTTTGTCTTTGGTGCAGGCCATAGTAAAACAGGCTGCTAGGATAAATAGGACTAACTTTTTCATACTTGTAGGTATTTCAATTCAAGGAAACTATTTCTGTTTTTAGAAACAAGAAAAACTACTAAAAGTTTAGTTGATTGAGTTTTTTAATCAATCTTGAGTTTCATTCCGGGTTTAATAGAGTTACCTCTGAGGTTGTTCAACTCTTTAATCCTTTCAATGCTCAGTCCTTGATACATACGGGAAATATCCCAAAGGGTGTCACCAGGTTGAACCTCATGAATCTTGGAATCGGGGATGGGTTGATTCAATACGTTTTTAGCACTTACACTAGTTGGGTCGTAAAAGTCCGGGCCGGTATAAATGTCTAGTTTCTGACCAACACGGATTAGAGAACCTCTTATGTTATTCCATTCCTTTAAGTCAGCTAAGCGTACATTATGCTTTCTGGCAATGGTTCCTAAAACATCTCCGCTTCTCACTCTGTAGACTACCTTTTCTTTGCCAAAAGTGCTGCCGGGCATATTTTTGGCTATTTTCTCAAACTCAACCTTATCAGCTTCTGCTCTTGTGAGAATATTGGCCTGGTTAGCAAAGTATTTGTGAATCTCCTGTTTAGGGATTCTCAATTCAAAATCTTTCATCTTCTCAGGAACTGCTCCTTTTTTTACTGCTGGGTTGAGCTCAACCAGAGTTTCAAGATCAATTCCACTTTCTTCTGCAAAAGACTTTAGGTATACAAATTGGTTGGTTTTGATTACCTCAAAATCGGTAGGGTAAAGCTCCTCAGAAGGATAAATATTGTGTACATCGGCATATTCCATGGCATACATCATGGCAGCAAATTGTGGCACATAAGAGCGTGTTTCTCTAGGTAGGTAGTTATAAACCGCCCAAAAATCACCTTTCTTACCCGCTCTTCGCTCGGCTCTCCAAACATTACCAATTCCACTATTGTAAGCTGCTAAGGTAAGTTTCCAATCTTCGAACATGCCATAAAGCCACTTGATGTATCTGCAGGCAGCCTCAGTAGCTTTCTCCGGATCCATCCTTTCATCAACATACCAATCGATGTGAAGACCATATTGTCTTGCGGTAGGAGACATGAATTGCCAAAGGCCAACAGCCTGAGGTCCTGAAACTGCTTTGGGGTTTAAGCCCGCTTCAATAATAGGAAGGTATTTTAGCTCCTGAGGAAGCTCATATTTGGCTAAATACTTTTCGAAAATAGGAAAGTAGACTTCCTTTCTTCTCAGCATTTCGCGAGTGTAATCTCTATCACGAACGGTGAAGTAGTTAATGAAGGCATGAACCCTGTCATTGAATGCTATATCTATTTCTGGTTCCAGATCATTGTAGAGCTTTTCGATCTGTTCTAGTGGAATGTCAGGAGCATAATCATAGACTTCGTAGGGTTGAAGTGCCTCCTGAGCAAAGCTCAAAACCGAAATTGTTACTAATAAAATTGCCGTTATCCACTTCCTCATTGTCTGCTTAACGCGTTTTGTTTTGCAGGATTTTCGAAAATGCAAAAAGTTTTTCTTCCTCGAAAGCACCAGCCATGATTTGCATGCCAATTGGCATGTTTTCAGAGTCAGATCCATAAGGAATGGAAATAGCGGGTATACCGCAAATAGAGGCCTGAACAGTGAAAAGGTCGGCCATATACATTTCCAACGGATTGGAATGACTGTTCTGCTTAAAGGCTGTTGTAGGTGCTGTAGGTGTGATGATAAAGTCACAGTCTTCTAACACCTTTTCGGTAGCTTGCTTGATCAGTTTTCTAACTTTTTGTGCTTTGGTAAAGTAAGCATCGTAATAGTCGGCACTTAAAACGAAGGTGCCGAGCATAATTCTTCTGCGCACTTCATCTCCAAAACCTTCGGTTCTGGAAAGCTTGTACATAGAATCAAGGTCTTCAGTCGATTCACTCCTGTATCCATAATGAGCGCCATCATATCTGGAAAGGTTGGTGCTCGCCTCAGCTGTAGTGAGTATGTAGTAGGTTGGTAGAATGTAATCTGGGTAGGGGAATTCTGCTTCTAACAATTCGTTCCCTTGGCTTTTCAAGTCCTCAACAAGCTGTTGATATGCCTCTTTAACCTCCGTTTGAATACCTTCATGAGTCAATAGTTCTTTGAAGTAGGCAATCTTAAATTTTTCTTGAGGCTGAGCCTCAGTGTATTTTGAAATAGGTTTTGAAGAACAGGTGGCATCTTTTCCATCTTGCCCAGCTATTACCTCGAGCACTCGGGCATTGTCTTCAACCGATTTTGAGATAATACCAATGGTATCGAAGGATGAGGCATAGGCCAATAAGCCCCAGCGAGAAATTCTTGAATAGGTAGGTTTGAGTCCTACTATTCCACAAAAAGATGCGGGTTGTCTTACAGAACCACCTGTGTCGGTACCTAAGGAGATGAGGCACATATTGGCAGCCACAGCAACGGCAGAACCACCACTGGAACCGCCAGGTACTCGGCTAGGATCGAGTGGATTCTTTGCAGTGCCATGAGCTGAGTTTTCGTTGGAAGAGCCCATTCCAAATTCATCACAATTCTGGCGGCCTATGACAATAGCATCTTGGGCCAGCAACCTTTCTACGGCTGTAGCTGAGAATTGAGATTCGAAACCTGAGAGTATTTTGCTCGATCCGTTAACCTGATGACCTTTGTAGCAGATAAGGTCTTTGATGCCAAAAATTAAGCCGGCCAAAGGGCCGGCTGTGTTATTGACTATTTTTTGGTCGATTTCTTTTGCTCTGTGCCTGGCTTCTTCGGAGTAAACTTCTACAAAGGCATTGAGTTTTTTTTGACTCTCAATGTTCTGTAAGTAACTCTCCACCAGATCGGCACAGGTAATTCGATTTTGTTTAAGGTCTTCCTGAATCTCATCTAAAAGATGATAATCCTTCATGAACCTTACTCTTTATCGATTTCTTTACCAGCTTCGTCTACCTCTTTCTTGATTTCTTTGGTAGCATCTTTAAACTCTCTGATTCCTTTTCCAAAACCTCTTGCCAAATCTGGAATTTTCTTGGCTCCAAAAAGGAGAAGAACAATAAATAAGATGACAAAAATTTCGGGTCCACCCGGCATACCTATCGCTAAAATTGTTTCCATGGATTTAAATTTCTAAAGTTTCAAAGATAGGCAAAAACTATCATTTTAAGCTTGCAAAAGCAATTAGTTTATGAATAGTATGTTTTTGCCCATGTATTACTTTTAACGTTGATGATCGGTATGAGTTATGGTTTATTGATTTTAGATTGAAGCCAACTCTCTGGGTTTACAGTTCCATTGGAGGCATTAATTCTGAATTTTATCTCAGATACATTTTCACTATTGGTGAGTACCTGTCCTAAAACACTCCCTGACTGTATTTGTTGCCCTTTTTGAACTGTAACGGCCTTCAACCTGGAATAGGAGGTGTAGTAATCTCCATGTTGAATAATTACGGTTATTCCTTGGCCTTGAATAGACTGGATGGCAATAATTTTCCCAGGGAAGACAGCCTTTACATAGGCATCATTGCTGGTTTGGATGTCAATACCTTTGTTGTTGATCTGAACCCTTTTTAGCGTTGGGTGAGAATGAAGGCCAAATTTGGATGACACAAAGCCTTCTTCAACGGGCCAGGGTAATTTTCCCTTTTCTTTCTCGAAAGCTGTGGTGAGTGCCTCCATATTCACATTGGCTAAAGCAGCTGCTCTTCTTTCGGCTTCAATAATGTCTTCAATCTTTTCGTTAAGTAGGCGCTCTGACTCTCTCTGTTTTTCGAGTTCCTGGCGAATTCTATTTTCTTCTTGCTCCAGCTGACTTACCAGTCTTCTTTGCTCAACCTGCAAACCCTGAAGTTTTTGGTTCTCAGTTAGCTCATCGTTAAGAAGCGATTGTTTACTTTCTTTCTGTACCTCTATTTCTGCTATCTGTTCATTCAGGTTTTGTTGAACAATTTCAATTTGCTTCACCTGCTTTTGCCTGGCATCGCCATATTGCTTGATGTACTTCATCCGCATAAACAGCTGATTGAAAGTGCTGGAAGCGAATATGAAAGTCAACTGATTGAAACCTGAACTCGACTTTTGAGTGGCATAAATCATTTGAGCATACTCAGCTTTCAAGGCCTTTAGATCTTCTTCCATTGCATCTATAATGCTTTGGTCTTCGGCTATTTCTTCATCGAGCAAGCTAACTTCTGAATTGATGGCCTGAATGAGCGAAGAACGGGAAGAGATTTGATTGTTAAGTGCTTTTAATCGTCCTAAAGAACTGTTTCTCTTTTCAGCTGTTTGACTCAGTATTTTTTCGTTTTCCTTAATTTTTCTGAGTATGTCGGCCTTTTGTTGCTCTAGCCTTGCTCTCTCATTCTGAGCAAAGGCATTATTGCCTCCCAAAATGGTAGCCATGCAAATGAAGAAGATAAATATGAGCCTATTTGATCCGCTCATACCTTTCTGGAATGCTAAATGGGAAACTAAGCGATTCATCTTCAATTTTGACTCTGTTATGCTCAATATCAATTTCTGCTTCTTCTTTCTTACCCTCTTTAAAATAAGTTAGTACCATAAGCGCTTTGTAGGCAAAGGGCTTTTCGTCTAGTGGTTTAAAGTCTCCATACTTCAACTCAAGGGTGTTGTCGTTGCGAAGTGTAGATGCGAAAAGGTTTTCTAACCTTCTGTTTTTGGAACTTACCATATTACTAACCCTCAAATCTCTTACGCGCTGAGTAACATAGAAATTGTTGTTCTTTTCAACTATATCATCGCTTCTGGTTAGAGGGATAGGCATATCTCCTATAATGATGGACTGGAAAAGCGCATAGTTGAACTCGAACTGAAAGCGTTCGCTTAACTCCTGAAAACTATAGGCATAAGCATTTCGGTTAATGCGATCCATGATAATGATGGAGTCTTGGGTGATCTGACCTCGTGCGCCTTCAATACCCACACCGTTACTCAGCGTAAACCAAATAAGACTGTCTTTCTTGATTCTGATATTAGCTGTAGCCTTGGTCTTATCATCACCGTTTTTGTATTTGATTTTGGATCGGGTAGAAATGTATTCGTAGTCTACCTCTTCTATGGTGAGTACTTCTCTTGGGGAGAATTTAAAGCCCAGGAACCTTTTGTTGCAGCCGCTAAAGAGCAAAATCATGAGGCTGAAGGCTATGAATAATGCTCGTTTAATTGATTTTTCCGCTTGCAATTTTTTGATCTATTTTATCTGAGGTGCCACCGAATTCTTTGGCTTTCACCCAATATTTCATGGCGATGTCTGGCAATTTAAGTCGATAATAAATATCGCCATAAAGTTCTACAGCAGCTCCGTCTTTGTTATCCTCAAATGTATGAATATTACTCAAGAGTAGTATGAAGGCCTTATCATAGTCACTTTGAAAATATAGAGCGATTGCTCTTTTGTAAATGTCATCTAACTCCTTGCTTCTAGCTTGAGGTTTTGTGGTTTCAGTTGTATCCTCAGGTTGGGTCGTTTCAAACTCTGTAGACAGATGTGAGGTGTCGTAGTTGGCTATAAATTTCCCATAACTCAGACTTGTCTCGGG
>JABXIP010000122.1 GCA_013373005.1 Cytophagia bacterium
ATTGCTTTGTGGAAGCTTATAAGCAAAAGAATCTGGCTGCTGCCGTAAGGCACTATGTAAATGCTCTTTTTGGTGAAAAAGGACTAGTTGTGATCGATGCTGACCATGCCGACCTGAAGTCTCTGTTTAAACCAGTGATAAGCTCCGATCTGTTTGAACACCAGCCACAGCAAATTGCTCAGGAAACAACCAAGAGCCTTGAAACAACAGGTTACTCTACCCAGGTTTTCCCGAGAGAGATTAACTTCTTCTACCTCAAAGGCAATATTCGTTCGAGAGTAGTAAGAACTGACGCTGGTTATGAAGTACTGGACACTGACATCAAATTCTCTGAGACAGAATTAAAAGCTGAAGTAGAAACCCATCCAGAAAGATTCAGTCCAAATGTATTGCTCAGACCACTATATCAAGAGTTTCTATTACCTAATTTGGCCTATGTAGGAGGTCCTTCTGAGTTGGTTTATTGGTTACAATTGAAGGGAATTTTCGACCATTTCTCTACTACCTTCCCGCTGTTGATGCCGAGAAACTTTGCGGCTGTGGTAGACAAGAATACGCTCCGAAAAATTGATCAGACACAAATGAGCTGGGAAGATATCTTCAAGCCGGATCATGAATTGGTGAACGAAAAAGTAAAAGAGCAAACCACTTTCAAGCTTGACCTCTCTGCAGAAAAAGCGAAGCTTGAAAACATCTATAGCCAAGCACTTCAACAGGCCCTTGAGGTTGATACAACCCTTGAGAAAATGGTAAAGGGAGAACACAGACGAGCGGAAAAAACCCTTGAAAAAGTAGAGCAGAAGATTCTGAAGGCAGAACGAAGAAATCAGGAAATTCTGGTGAACCGAATTTACGCTATTAAAGAAGCACTCTTCCCGGGAGGCACACCTCAAGAGAGAAAAGATAATTTCCTTAACTTTTATATGACGGATCCGAACTTTATTGCCAACTGCATGTCTTCCTTCGATCCGTTTGACTACCGATTCCACCTGCTGAAAGCCAATGAATAAAAAGGTACTCCGCTCAATGTTTCTAGAGAAACGGCTGACTCTTACACCGGATGAGTTGGCCAAAAGAAATGAGCGCCTTTTTAAAAACTGCAGAAGATTTTCAGCTCAACACCCCGATGCTCAGCATGCACATATTTTCGTGTCTATGGCGGAGCAGAATGAGCCGGATACACTTAAACTGATTGATTGGCTGATAGAGAAAGGACTGAAAGTCTACAGCTCAAAAACCTTCTATCATGAGCGAAAGCTGACCCACCACCTCATCACCAATTCGCAAGATTTCAATTTGGGAAGGAAAGGAATTCCTGAGCCTAAAAGTGCTGACTTGGTTGATCCAAAATTGATTGACATGGTGTTTGTTCCATTGATTTCATTCGATGAACATGGCAATAGAATTGGCTATGGTGCCGGGTTATACGATCGTTTTCTGAGCGAGGTCAGAGAAGACTGCTTAAAGGTGGGAATGGCCATCACACCTCCACTGAATAACATTGATTATGCCGATCAGTACGATGTGAAATTAGATTTCTGCATTAACCATCTGGGTATTTACCAATTCTAGCGTGAACGCTTCAGCAGTTTTACAGTAGCTTTCCTACTACCATTCACGGCTTCGAAAATATAGAGTCCGTCTGCTTCGGCACTCAAATCCAACTCCAACTGAACTTCCGGCTTATATGCTTCAATAGCTCCGGTTTTAATACTTCTCCCAGAAGAATTGACTAAGCTAAATTCCACAGGGCCAGAGAACGAATCATGAAGTACTAAATGAAACAGTCCATCAGATGGATTAGTATCCACTACAATTTTAGTAGCATTCGCACTTGTTCCCTCCATTCCGGCTATTACATTTTCTATGCTAAAAGTTTCTTCAGAGGTAATGGTACCATCAAAAACATTTCCTGCACCATCGGCTATATCTTGACTACTTGAGAAATTGAGGTCAATCTCTCCGTCTTCAATTATTTGAGACACTGTAACTGTATACTGATTGTTTAAAAACACTACAGAGACATCACTAATCTCAGCTTGCGCCACTGCATTAGCCAATTCAAAATCAGAAGCATCAACATTGGTGACATCCTCCGAGAAGGCCAAAAGGAAAGTCACAGAGTTTTGATCCGTTGGTGATATCAGTGGCTCATGTCGGGAAATAGTTACCGTTGGTGGAGTCAGATCGGTTACATTATAGGTCTCCGCAGAATTGATATCTCCGGTAAAATCGTTGCCAGACAAATCGATAATATTATTAGTAGACCTTATTCCTAGGCCTAATGAACCTGTTCCTCCAATATTGTCTACCTGTACATGGAATACTGAAGAAGCTGTCACAATAGCCACACTACTAATAAAACCAGAAGCAGCACCTGTGGTCTGAAAATCATCAGTACTTACGTCAATCACATCCTCATCGAAAGTCACTTCAAAAGTCACAGAAGTGGCATCAGTATCTTGGGTAACAGGATTGAAGCGAGTAATTGAGGCTATGCTCGGCCCCTGACCATCGAGATTGATGGATACAATATTCGATTCGCCTGTGCCTGATTTACCCTCAATTTGAATTTTTAGTTGATAATTACCCCCATCGGTAACTGTTAATTCACTGTTGGTTTCTCCGTCAATCTGAAGCCCATTTCTAAACCATTGATAAGCAATTCCCGCGTTAGCGTCAAATGACCTATTTCCTCTTAAAGTGTAAGTATTACTTGCTTCATCGAATGAGTAATTGATGTTCGGAGTGACTCCAACATCATAAGATCCAACAAAGACCCCGTTACCATGAGTTGCGGCCATTACTTTTCCATCAATTGGCCTCACCATCAAACTACTCACCACTACGTTTCCAATAGACTGAGCAGCTTGTTGAGCCCACACTGTGTTGTCGCCATCGAGACTTTGAGTCATATATAGACCAACTGACGTACCCACAAAGTAGTAGTTCCCACCGTTGCCATCAGGCATAATCGCTACTGATCTTATCGAAGGACCCGCTCCAGTTCCATTGGCATTTTCTTCCAAATTACCAGAGATGGAGTTCCATGTCGATCCGCCATTTTCCGTATACCAAACACTGATAATACCATAGTTTGAATAAGTGACAATTACTTTATCTGCATCACTCGGGTCAACTGCCAGGCCGGATACATTTCCGCTGGAGGGTAAAGCGGCTGTAGTAATAGCTACCGGGGCGGTGTTATTCTCTAGGTTTCGGGTATCTTCTACTTTAAATATTCTGCCATTTCTTGTTCCAAAGTACAGTCTACCCTCTGCCTCAACAGACATAGCCAAGGCTGAAACACTCTGGTTGCTCATGGCCGAAGATGTTATTTCTTCCCATTGCCCAAACTCTGGGGAGGTCCTCACATTGTTGGTAAAAAACACCCTCCCTGCTGCTCCTACGAACATTTGATCCTGATTTACTGGGTTTAATATAAATGGGTTGATAAACAAGAAATCAGTATCTGTATCAGATGGAGTAATATTACCATCAAACTCATAGGTGTCGTTATTGAGAACAAACCGTCTGATGTTTCCTCTCTGTGAAGAAGTATAAAGCGAGTTATAAGTTATGGCCGAATAAGAGCCATCTCCACTAGAAATCTCGGCCCAATTTTCTTGCGGACTTGCATTGAATTTTCCCCATGAACCATTGTCCTGCATACCACCTATCAACTGATTATCTCCTAAATCATAGAGGTGAATACTGGCGTGATAAAACTGAGTGGTGGTGTACCCATTATTCAGCGACCGCCAGGCAACAGGATTGACGGTGGTGACATTGGCCTGATTGTTCTCAGTAATATGTACTCCACCATCAGACCCGGAGAACATTACATCAGGGTTTGATGGTAAAAAAGCATAGTCATGATTATCGGGGTGATGATTCGGGTAGCGAGGAAAACTGTTAGGATTGTTGTCGTTATTATAGCCACCAATTTGTTTTCTACCTCCCGCACTTTGAAATCCATCGCTAGACCTAAGGAGATTGACTCCGCCCACAAAAACCACATCTGAATTTCCGGGATGAACTGCGGCATAAAGATCATATCCGCCTTGAATATTGTGCCCGGTTCCTAAGTCTTCAGTAGACGTCCCTAAATTGCTTGAAAGGTCAGTCCAAGTATCGGTAGAATCGTCAAAAAGGAAAAGTCTATCGGACCCCACGAAGTAAACCTTATCTTCATTATTAGGGTCAATGGCAATTTCCATTCTGCTAAAGCTCGATGGAAAATTGGTGATGGGTTCAATGGATGTCCAGGTAATTCCATCATCAGACATAAAAATACCGTCTTCAGCATTAGAGCCATTGAAGCTGGAATTAGCGATTACTGCAAATACCTTTCCCGTTGAGGTGATCGCCACATCAGTGAAATTATTTCCACCATTGTCCGCACCCAAAACCACCTCGAAAGTCTGAAAACCATCGGTACTTCTAATTACCTCACTCAATCCTGATGCATAGATTTCCGTGCCGCTAGACTCGGAATAGTCGATTGCCAACTCGTCAATTATCGTAAACCTCTGCGTGCTTCTAATTACATCAGTCCCCGAAGTACCAGGTTGGGCAGTACTGGCTATTAGCTGCCAGGAATCACCGTTATCAGTAGACTTGTAAATTCCATTTCCATAATAGAAAGCCCCTCTATCTGATGTAGAATTACCCGTGAATTCACCGGTTGAATAGTACCACTCACTCGTTTTTCCAGTTCTTTGGTCTTGAACTATAGAGGTAACAGAGGGGTGATCTTGCAAACCTGAGGTCCTTGTCCAGCTTTGGCCTTGATCTGTACTTTTCCATACCCCGCCAGAGATGCCTCCTGCAAGCAGAATATCTTCATCATTTACATCAATCTCAATAGCTCTGGTTCTTCCTCCTACGTTGAATGGCCCCATATTAACAAAGGTTTCGGTAGTCAGAGACTTTGCACCACTTTCATTGTTGAGCGAATTCGGATTTACTCCATAACGGGTGCTCTCTTTCTGGAGGGGAAGCAAATGCTGCTTAGCATAGGCTAATTCTTTTTGCTTGATATTTCTAGGGATCTCTCCAGTACTCGGATCCACCAATTGACCTATTTCAAACTCCAATCTTTCAATGGGGTTCTCGCTCATTGGGTCTTCCTCCCCATCTTCACCGTCACTTTCGGGAATGGTAGAAGTATCTACTCC
>JABXIP010000075.1 GCA_013373005.1 Cytophagia bacterium
GTCTGCATCTTGCGGTGAAATTTGTCCGCGTACGACTGCTGCCAACAAAGTAAAGGGGTCATCATTTGGGCTTTCTTTTTTTAGGTCGGTGAGTTTTTGTTCCTGTGCATTGTCGCCTAATCGATAGCGTAGCGTGTTGCCATTGTCAGCAATGATTTGGCCTGTAACGCCATAAACTTCCATGTCCTTACGTGAAACAGGCCAGTTCCATGAGGCCTGAATAATCACCTGGGTTTTGGGGTATTGAAGCACTATTGTGGCTTCATCATCTACCTTAGGGTAAATATCTGGTTTGTTGGTGGCGGTCATGGCAAAAACGGACTGAGGCCTTTCTCCCTTCATCAGCCAAGTAGCCAGGTTGGCTCCATAGCAGCCGAAGTCAGTCAATGCTCCGGCTCCATTGAGCTTAGGGTCAGTTAGCCATTCCAGAAACTCCTCATTCACTCCAATTTCTTTAGGTCCAGGATGACCGTCATGTACCACGATTTTTCTGATGTCGCCAATCATTTCGTCTTGATGCACCATCTCGTAAGCCTTAAGATTGCTTCCATACCAAGTGGTTTCGTAATTAGTCAGCAGATGGATTTTATGTTTTTTGGCTAATGCCTGCATTTTCTTAGCATGATCTAAGGAAACAGCCAGAGGTTTTTCTACCATCACATGAATACCTTTTGGCGCGAAGAATTCAACCACGCTTAGGTGGTCATAGATTGTTCCGAAAGCGGTTACGGCTTCGGGCTGCACATTTTCCATTAGGGCTTCCATGGTGGGGTAAACCAGGTCCATGGAAAGACCATGCTGTTTGGTATAACGTTCTGCCAAGTCAGTATTGGATTCAACTATACCAACCAATTCAATATCTCCTCGATCCTCTCTGCCGAGAATCCAATGCACATGAGTGTGGGTGAGGCCAATTACTGCGACTTTGACGGGTAGGTTCTGTTCCTGAGCTTTCATTATAAAAGTACTTAGAAAGGTTAGGAGTAGGGTGAGTACACGTTTCATAGAAGTAATTTAGGAAAATCTTTTACCACCCCTAACCCCTCCTAGAATAGGAGGGGAATTAGATCATGCTTTCGGAATTAGATTCTCATAAAAGAGGCTAACCCTCCCCTTAAATTTGGGTGAGTGTGTTACTCGTTTTCTTTTAAGGATTCTTAGATGAAGTTAGAATTCCACCTCCGCCAGCGGAGGACAAAAGGCCGAAGCATTACAGTAAAGAACATAAATACTGGTGAAGACTGTTGTTCGCACGTATTCCCCTCCTTGTTTTAAGGAGGGGCCAGGGGTGGTCAGATTCCCTTCAAATATATCTTCACCACATTCTGGTGGTGCTCTGCATGGTAGATGGTGAAATAGAGCATTTCTCGAACTGTCACTTTGCCGAGCAATGGGTGCGGAAAAATGTATTGGTCCAGATCATCCTCCGACCATTTGGTTAGCTTTTCTTGAACCTTTTGAATGATCTCCATCTGGGTTTTAGCCAACTTTGAGTATTCCGCAAACTTGACTGGCTTTGGAACAAAACCGCTCGGTGGATCGCCCTCCATAGTAGTAAGCCTTTGTTTGTATCGTTCCACCAACTCGTTGTAAGTACGAGATGGTCTATTGGCCTTGCCGAACTTGAAGCTGATAAGGAATTTGGGAAATGCCAGTCCTTTAATGAGCGGGCGAGTGCTTTTGATCAAGTGATCTGCTTGCTGCCCTGCATTCCATTTACCTTCCGGAGCATATTCGAACTCATCTTTAGACAGCTTGCCAATGAATTTCAAAAAATGGTCGTACGATTCTTCTAACCTCGCCTTAATTTCGACCTTGTTCATGGGTGAAAATTAGGGTTAATGAGTACAAAAGAAAAAGAGAAGACTGGGAAAATCGATACTTTATATGAAAAAGAAGAAGTTACATTATGAAATTCATATGAATTTCTCTGTTAACGCGCTGATTAAATAATTATGAATGCTGTTGAACGAAATACATTTTTGTTTTCCCCATTCCTTTGGCTTCAATTTCACCCCTATATTCAAAAGTGAATTCCTGATTGTTCTTGATAAGATTATAAGTGTTTTCACTGATGTTTACTCTCCCGATCTCTCCTGAACTCTCGATCCTACTGGCAGCATTAACGGTACGTCCCCAAATATCAAAAGCGAATTTTTTGGTTCCAACTATACCTGCAACTACGGGTCCAGAGTTGATGCCAATTCTAATATCAAACTTTGCATCACTATGAGCAATATTTCTTAGGGTCGACCTTACAAAGTCAGCGATCTCCAAAGCAGCTCGAGTAACTTGAGTCGCATGATCATCAGTCGGAAATGGTAAGCCCCCAGCACACATGTAAGCATCCCCAATAGTCTTAATCTTTTCTAGTCCGTACTTATCAATTATTTCATCGAATTTAGAAAAGTAAAAATCTATACTCTTTACAATCTCTTCAGGCGTTAGACTCTCAGAGTATTTAGTAAACCCTTTGAAGTCAGTAAATAAGACTGTGACAGAATCAAATTTTTTAGCTTCAACAAAACCCTTTTCCTTTAATTCTTTTGCTGTTTCATCAGGCAAAATATTTTTGAGAAGCTCGTCAGATCTTTCTTTTTCTGCCTGAATAATTTCTCCGGTTTTGGAGATTAGTTTATTTCTTTTGAATAGTGATAAGGCCAATAACCCTAAAAGCAAAAGGGCAATACCAATTGCTATTGCTATAATTCTTTGAGTCTTTTTTTCCTGATTTAATAAATTGACCTCTGCCTGTTTTTGAGATACTTCATACCTGGTTCGTTCGTCAGCTAGCCTTTGAAAATCATTCATATTATTAACACTATCTCTGTAGATAATGTGATTCTTGTAATAGTCATATGAGGTTTTGAATTGGCCTTTACTTTCATAAAATGAAGCTAGCCTAAGAAAGGCATCTGCTATTTGTTCTTTCAGTCCGTGCTTTTTTGCCAGATCCAGACTTCTATTGACGTAATTCAATGCCTTATCATCGTCTCCTTTGCTTTCATAGATATCTGACATAGAATTTAGGTAAACACAAATGGGATAGTAATCTCCTAGCTCTTCAAGAACTTCAATAGCATTATTCAAATTTTGCTCTGCTTTTTCATTTTCATTTTTCTCAGCATAGACTAAACCTACATTTCCTAAATTGTAAGCTTCTCCAATTCTAAAATTAAGAGCTTCGAATACTTTGCCAGATTCACTAAAATAGTAGAGAGCAGAGTCCAGTTTCTTTTGATTTAAATATTCATCACCCAAATTCAATTGTGCTGAGGCCAAATTCATAGAAACTGACTCAGAATTATCAGAAATTGATTCTGATTTTAATAAGTCAATACTATTTCGGTAGTAGCTTACAGCTGTATTACCATCGCCCATTATCGAGTAGACATCCGCAATTGAAATTTTGATTATTGCTTGTTGGTAGTTTAGATTGTTTTCGAGCGCTATTTCGGCAGCCTCAAAATAGCTATTCAGAGCTTGGCTCAAATCACTTTTTAACCTATACCCATTTCCCTGCTGTAAGTACCCAGAAAATATATAAACCACAGAGTCCATTTCTTTGGCAGACTCTATTAATTCTTTGCTGTATATTAGAATTTCATCTGTATCCGTCTCTGCATTAGCAATGTCTTCAAGAATCTGAAGTTTGAGAGCTCTGTCATAATCATTGGTTCTAAAGACGGTTTTAAGACTGTCGCTTCTTCTCTGATCTTGTCCAAATAAATTTAGTGTGACTAGACACAGAAAGACTATCAACAAACAGGTCTTCTGAAAAGAAATTTTTGAATAAGTAATTTTCAATTGCTAGAAACAGATTAGTTTCTTGTTGTTCTAATTCTGATTTTAGGATCGATCACATATTCTGTTGGGTCTAAAACACCGTCTCTGAACACCCTGAAAAGAATATTGAATTTGCACTCCTGATCTGCCGTGGCTGGTTCCAATACTTCAAATCCTAGCATAAAACCTTGTCCGTTATCTATTTTTCTTAAGCCACTATTCCATAATTCTGTATCTCCGGATTCATACAAGAAATCGGTGCAAACAACATCTACATTGGAAGTAGCTTTAATTGTATAATTGATTTTATCACCGATAACCGCATCAGTGGTAAATTCTGCAGCTGATAAACCATTTTCAAATGTAGCTAGAGCGGTAGCATCATTGCCGTCAAGATTGGCTAGAGCATCAAAATCAACCGTAATTTCAACTTCTTGCTCAATCGGAACTACAGGTTCATCATCATCTGATGAACATGAAACTAAAATAATCAGTGAGAGCAAGAGAAAACTCAGAAGGACAGTATTTTTCATAGTCTATATAATTTCCCTTAAAGGGCTTGGTTGATGAATAAATATAAGACTTTTCTAATACATTATTTTTTACATCTGAATAAGAATTAGACGCTTTTAGCTCAAACGGATAAAAAGTGCTTATGACTGCTTATAAGCATTGGATAAAATTGAGATGGCTTGTGGTATGCTACCTTTTGTGCTCTTTTCTAAATTGATTGTAATCTCTATATATCCAAATAGCAAGTATCCACAAAGAGACAGCCACTAAGGCACCAATCCAATGTCCGCCATGGCCATAGCCTTGATAGCCAATATAGGCCGATCCTAAAGAAATTACCCCAGCCATTACAGCATAGGCCTTGGTTTGATAGAACCATGCATAGGGAAAAAAGTGAGCTCCTGTGATGATGGCAAGTGCCATGGGCATGTCGGAATGATTCTTCATCAACACAACTATGAGCAAAGGAAAATAGAATAGCTGAGCGAAATTAAGCCAAAGGCCCAAGTCGTTGAGCGGGTTGTTTTCAATCTTCCAGTCAGTTTTGAATATTTTGCCGAACACAAAGGCCAATGGGAGCAGTGGCATGGTGGCCATAAAAGTATATAGCACCAGTTTGCCAGAGTTCATATGACTCGTCCATAAAAAGGAAATAATTATCCAGCAAATGCTAGCGGCCAGTATAAAGTTGATGCCGTTTTTATTGCGCAGAATAATTTCACTACGCATCTCTTGAAATGTTTTGTTGCTCATGATTCTGACTTAGAAGCTCATAATTTCCCTGAAACGGATGCTTTGTCTGCGACTTACTTCTATTTCTTCACCTCCTTTGAGGTAGAGTTTTAAGGTGCCGCTGAACCAAGGTTCAATTCTTTCAATGAATTTGAGGTTGATGATTTGCTGGCGATTGGCTCTGAAGAAAACTTCAGGATCCAGACGAGATTCCATGTAATTAAGTGACCGTGGAATCATTGGCTTCTGATCGTTGAAATAGATGCGTGTGTAGCTGCCCATAATTTCCATCACACTGACATCGGCCAGCCTAACAAACCAACATTGCTCGCCATCTTTTACAAAAACCTGATTCTCCAAACCAAGCAGCTTCACTTGCTTCTCCCTTTCTTTTCTAGATCTGATTTTCTCTGCAGCTTTTTCCAGTGCCAGGCCTAAGCGCTCTTCTTTAATTGGCTTCTGGAGGTAGTCCAAAGCATTATGATCAAAAGCTTTCATTGCATATTGATTAAATGCAGTAGTAAAAATGACTTCCGGCACATCGACCAATTCTTCTAATAACTCAAAGCCATCTTTATCTGGCATTTGGATATCGAGGAAGATTAGCTCAGGTTGTTTTTCTTCAATCAACTGAAGTGCTTGCTCAGCATTTTCGGCTTCACCCAAAACTTGCACCTGATCAAAAGCTTTCAGCAAATGTTTAAGCTCTTGTCTGGCTAGTTGCGAATCGTCAATAATCAGTGCTTTCATGAGGTTGGTATTTTTAGGATAGCAGAAACCATATTTTCTGAGCTGTTTTCCAGCCTGAATTCAGCAAAGGAGCCGAATAGAATTTTCATTCGCTCCACCAGGTTTTTTAGCCCAATCCCCTCTCTTTTGGCTGATTGGCTTAACTGCCCGGTATTTGTTACTTGAACTAGTAAATGGCCATTAGCTATTTCAGCTTTGATTAGAATTTCGCCTCCTGTTTTTTGAATGGATAGTCCATGCTTGATGGCGTTTTCAACCAGAAGCTGTATGGCCATGGGGGGGATTTCAATTTTCTCCGTTGCCGGATCTATATCGAAGGAATACCTCAATCTATCTTGAAACTGAATAGACTCTAGCTGCAGGTAGTCTTTCACTATTTCAATTTCGGCCTGAAGCTCCACTTTTTCCGAAGCATTGAACTGGATGGAATACCTCAGTAAATCAGAGATATGGGTAACCATTTTACGGGCCTTTTCCGGCTCAATCAGTATCAGAGAACGGATATTGTTGAGTGCATTGAAAAGGAAATGTGGATTGACCTGATTCTTCAAAATCATTAATTCAGCTTCCTGAAGGGCTGTTTTTAACTCGAGCTTTTCTAACTCAGATTTCCTGGTTTTCTCTACAAACTTAATGGTGAAGTAGATAGATGCCCATAAAATGAGGACTACGAAAACGTTGAAAACATAAGCTACAAAGCCTGCCCAGCTAAAACCGGTAATTCCTGATAATGGAAAGAAGTGGTAAATGATGAGGTGAATGAAAGTCTGTACAACAATTGCAGTAACCAACGTGCCAAGAATTGCTCTTGGAATAAGCTTGCCAATGCTAAGGTCGAGCCAATTCCGTTTTAGGATATGAAGCCTGAATAAGTGAGAAAAAAGTACCAGTCCCACATAGATAATTAGTTGCAAAACTAAGGTGCTGGAAGTGATAGTCTCTTCGCCTCCAAACAAGGCCATCATACCTATTAGGAAGAGGGTGTAGAGGCCCCAGCCCAATATTTGACAGATCCAATAAATGACTCTTTTGCTCATCTTAAAAAGTAATTGGTGAATAATTTACTACTAAATCATTCACCAATCAGGCTTAGTGGTTTATAAGAATTTGTTCAACCAGTTGTGAAAGAACTCGGGGTCGTCCCACATAATGAAATGATATCCACCCTCAGACAGGTCTAAATCTAAATGCTGATGCTTCGCATATTGTGCTTTGTACATGCTCATAACACTCTCTTTAGTAGAGCCATAAGATTCATAGGCTGCCCAGGCACCTAATACTAAAGTTGGAGCCTTAATTTTGGTCAAATCGCTTCGAATATCAATTGTGTACATTTCATACATAGCTTGAGCCATGGTATTCATATCGCTTTTTACTCCCCATTCTGTGGCTTGGCTGATATAATCTTTGTTTCGAATAAGGCTTTGCAATGACATTTGCTGATAAGCTCTTTTTTGCTCATCCGTTTGGTTAGCTGCAGCTCTCATTTGTTGCCTCATATTGTCGGCAAAGGGCTTTGAACTTTCTGCAGTGGCAGTAGGTATCTGAATGGCTGTCATAAAGGGTAGTGCATCAACTATCACCAGCTTTTCTGCCAGTTCAGGCTTTTCAATTCCGATTTGAAGTGCCAGGAATCCACCCAGGCTGTGACCTACAATAATTGGGTTTTCAATCTGATTGTCCTCGATATAGTCATAAACTAATGACTTGATTTGCTTGAAGAATCCGGCCTCTAGATTTTCTAATGGAGCCTGACCAGCAAAGCCCGGCAA
>JABXIP010000273.1 GCA_013373005.1 Cytophagia bacterium
CTTTGAGCTTCATACTACGAATTAATACCTATTTGGAACGTTTCGCAAGCATTGCTTGGTGTTTAACCTTTTGAAGCTATACCCACTTAAAACAATTACAGTTTTAAACGCAATTACCCTGATCAACAAATGGCATTTATCAAGATGATTTTGGGTTAGTTTTTGGGAATGGATTAGCTTTGCCCTGCTGATAAAAATTACCAACATGGCCCTAAAAACCTTTGTAAAAGTAAGTGGAGTAAACAACCTTAGCGATGCACGTTACTGTGCAGGAATGGGTGTAAATCAACTTGGATTTAATATTGAATCTAACCACTCTAACTATACTGATCCACAATCTTTTAAAGAATTATCAGATTGGGTTTCTGGGGTTGAATTTGTTGGTGAGATTGAATCTTCAGAATCTAAAGGCAAAATCGCTGAATTGATTGAAGGTTATGCATTGAATAGCATTCAGGTGTCGGATGCTGCCCTCATTGAAGAAGCTTCCCAAACTGGTAAGGAAGTGATCTACTACGCTACTTCCGTAAAAGAGGCTGAAGAAGTAGCAGAAAAATTCGGTTCAAGCCTGTCCTATATTCTGTTGGAAGATGAGTCCGATATCAAATCGCTTTCTGATGTTGAAGTTGTTATCGGTTCAGGCTTCGATGCTGAAAATATTGAATCTGTTTTAGAGGAACTTCAACCTAAAGGAATAGCATTGAAGGGAAGTGACGAAATCAGACCCGGCTTCAAAGAATTCGATGAAATGGCCGATATTCTTGAGGCATTGGATGCCGATGAGTGGGCGTGATTTGCTAATTCCACCGGAGGTATAATTCAGAACATCTTTCTGTAAAGAACACAGGATATTTTCCTAGCTTAGTTTCCATGAAGAAACTGTTTGTATTGGTTCTTATGCTGGGATTGGCCATCAGCCCTGCTTTAGCACAAAACGATTTGACCACCTTTATTCTAGTGCGTCATGCTGAAAAAAGTGATGACGACCCTCGTGACCCTTCTCTTTCGGCTGAGGGTGAAGCCAGAGCCAAGAAATTAGCTGAGGTTTTAGCAGATCAAAGCATTACTGCTGTCTATTCCACTCCATTTAAGCGCACCAAAACTACTGCAGAACCTGTAGCAGCTTCCAAAGGACTCACCGTAGAAACCTATGATTTCAGAAGCCAAACCTACCTTCAGGAGATGCTTGAAAAACATCAAGGCGGTACCATTCTGATATCAGGGCACTCCAATACCACTCCAATGGTAGCTAACACGCTCATAGGAAAGGAAAGCTTTCAAACCTTAGATGAAAGTGAATATGGAATGATCTTCATTGTCACCGTCTCTGAAGTAGGCAAAGGAACTGTTACTGTGGTGAAGTATTGATTATAGTTTACAGTATTCAGCGAGAGCACTTTTGGCTTCGTCACTTCCCAATTCTTCTGCCTTTTTAAAGTCTTTACAAGCATCGAACTTGTTGCTAATATTAATTTTAGCCACCCCTCTGCGGTAGTAGATATTAGCATCTTGTTCGAGATTCAAAGAGGTGGTAAAATCATCTATTGCACCAGTATAGTCTCCAGCCTCTTCCCTTAAGTATGCCCTATAGTCGTAGTATAATGCATTTTCTGGACTAAGCTCTATCGCCTTTTCAATGTCGCGTCTTGCCGCTTTGGTCATAGCTAACTCCCAATAGGCTAAACCTCTGGAAGCATAAACACTGTGAAAAGTACTATCCCGAGTCAATAAAAAGTCGTATTGTTTTATTGCCGATTGATAGTCATCTAATTGCTCATATATTTCTGCCAGATTAAAAATATATTGGTTATTGGAACTGTCTCTTTCTATAGCCTTTTTCACTGAAATTGAAGCTGCCTCAAAATTTCCGAGATTATATTCTGACACTCCCCTGTAATTATACAGTTCCGGAGCATCAAGACCATAATTTTCTGCCTGAGTGTAGTCGTTGAGAGCCTGTTCATAATTACTAAGTTCTGCTCTTCCAACTCCTCTATAATAATAGGCTTTAGACGAAGTTGAATCAATAATTATTGCTCTTGTATAGTACTTTTCAATTGCTTCATAATCTTTAAACTTAAACATCAGCAACCCCATATTCTGATTGAAATTCAAGTTCATCGAATCACTTTTAAGCGCCTCTTGATAGTCAACTCTAGCTCCCTTGTAATCTCCTAAGTAATACTTTGCAAGTCCCAGATTATTATACAAAGTGGGATGTTCGGTTGAATCAGCAAACTCCATTGCTCTTCCAAAATCGGCTATTGCTCCATATAGATCATTAGAGTATAGTTTAGCAAGCCCTCTTCTATTCAGGACTACATTATCCTCTGAGTTTAATTCTAATGCTTTATTAAATAACTTTATAGCTTCAGAATAATCATTTGTCTCCATTGACTTTACTCCCTGTTCAAATAATGTTTGAACCGATGATGTTTCAATTGGATTGAATCCTCCGTTAGCCAAAAAATTCAGATATGCTGTATTTCCTTCTTCATTAAGCGCAAACAGTGAATCACTCATATATTCCCTAAATTCCATCTTCTCTGTAGTCATGATAAAAGATCCGTCTTCTCCTCCCAAACTTATTCCCACGGTAGGAATGACATACCCATTCAAAACCTTATATCTCAATGAATATTCTGACAACTCTTCATATCTGACTCCAACCAAGTAAAAGTTCCTCTTATCGATCAAAAAACTGTATTCTAGTCCACTGTCTATATTATTGCTAGAGTCAGCAACTGTTAGCATTCTCAGATCATAAACATCTAAGGAATCTAGCCTAGTCTCAGAAACACTTGTTGGTTCCCACCCCATTTGATATAACTGCATTACTGTTACTGCTTCATTTGTCTTAAAACCTAAAAGGTCAAACAACTCCTCTGGCTTACCAAATGAGTAACCTCCACCGAAAGAATCCCAAGACCAAGTCAAAGTGTCAAGGGAAACATCTATTGCCTTAGCACCCAAAATCTCAAGCTCTGTTCTCGACCTTCCTTCACTAAACCACATCTCGAAAGGAATTCCCTTAAAATCAGCCATATCCATCTTTCCTTTCATGTAATAATGCATGTCATCATTCTCTAATGAAAAGGTCTTATAAGGCTTTAAGGCCTCATGGTTCTTTTCAATAATCTCCATGGGGTTTACTTGTGAAAAGCCAATTCTGACAATAAGAAATAGCGTAAAGGAGTAGAGTGTTATGTGCTTCATATTAAGACTGAAATAATATTGAGATAGCTCCCAATCGGAAAATAATCGAAATATTTATTTTTTTGATTTATCTAATCTTAAAAATAAAATTCCAGCCAATGAACTCAATAAGCTGATTAGAAAAAACAGGGTTGCCAACGCAGTTGCGCTGGTTTGGTCAATAAAGAGGTACTCAGCTCCCATGACCATTACAAATTCTCGAACGCCAATTCCCCCCGGTAATGAAGCTGGTAAAGCAGCGGCTACCGAAGTCACCAGAAATAGTGTAAGGTAATCGATATATCCGGTTTCTACTCCCAAAGATTGCAGAATAAGGTAGGCGCTCAAAACTTGTAAACCCTGCACTCCTAGCGCCTGAAGATTGGTAATGTTATTAACCGACTTGAAGGTTTTAAACAATAGATTGACCAGCACATAATACGCAGGGTAAGCAGCCACCAAGCCAATCCAAAGCAAAAAGGAATATTCGCCTAAAGCTTCAGGTGCATGACCAAAAAGACCTAATAAAAAGGCTAAAAAACCTAAGGCAACCACACCACTTACTCTATCTAATAAAGTGGCGCTCACCAGCATTTTTATAGAATTGCCGTACCACTTGTTCAGCAGGTACACTTTGTAGCCATCGCCCCCAATTCCGCCAGGTAAAAACTGATTGTAGAGCATTCCCAGGTAATAAAGCTTCAGATTGAATTGCTCATTCAATTGTAATCCGAGTGCCCTGAAAAAGTAATTGAGCCGATATGCACTAAGTATTTTGGAAGCATTGAAAGCTAGAAAAGCCAGTAACAACCAACCAATTTTGGCAGAAAGCACAGTAGTCTTAAGCTCCTCAAAATCGATATCCTGAAAAACATAGTATATGGCCAATGCAGCTATAATAAACTGCGCCAAGACCTTCAACCACCTTTTAAGCTTTTTGCTCGCCAATGAAGGTTTCTTTTAGACGATATACTTTCTTATTCTGAGATTCGAAATAGGTTCTCATCATCAGTTCGGCAATGATACCCACTGTAATGAACTGAATACCTGCCAGTATAAGAATACTTCCGAGTAGCAATAGAGGTCTGCCCCAAATGTCTTCTCCTGTCCAGAACTTATAGATCACCAAATACAGGTCAATGACGAAACCAAGGAAGAAAGTAAGGATGCCTAAACCACCAAAAAGATGCATCGGCTTTCTGAAGTACTTCTGAAAGAAGATCATCAGAATCAAATCGGCCATAACCCTGAAGGTTCTGTTGATACCGTATTTAGACTCTCCATGAAGACGAGCATGGTGCTTTACGTCCACCTCTGTCATTTTAGCCCCTTGAAGCTTGGCAAGCACAGGAATGAATCTGTGTAATTCACCATAAAGGCCAAGGTTCTTGGCTATATCTGCTTTATAGATTCTTAAGCTACAGCCATAGTCGGTAAGCCTTACATCCGTTGTATTTCTGATGATCCAGTTCGCAATTTTACTTGGGAATTTCCTCAGTACGAAGCCATCTTTTCTGTTGGCACGTACTCCTGCAACTACATCTAAACCACTTTCTTCAAGCTTAGCCATCATTACAGGAATATCTGATGGATCGTTCTGCAAGTCCCCATCCATAGTGACAATATATTCACCAATAGCCGCATCGATGCCGGCTTGCATGGCTGTACTTTGTCCGTGATTTTTATTGAAGATAAGTAGCTTGGTTCTCTCATTGGCCACCTTCTTCACATTTTCAACCGTTTTGTCAGATGAACCATCATCTACTAAAATCAGCTCATAATCAATTCCTTCCAGCGCTTCATACTCCTTTTCACATAAAGGAATTACATTATCTTCTTCGTTGTAAAGGGAAACAACAACTGAGAGTTTCATCTATAAATTCTTGTTTTAAAGCAGGCAAAAATTTCGCAGTGCAAAGTAAACATCTTCTGCCCCAAATACCTAATCAATGCAAATGAGGCTTGCTTTATCAATTTTCGATTAGCTTTGTGCCCAAGTGAAATTGAGAATCATTTTTGGAGTACTTGTAGCACTGTCCATTGCAGTAATGTTTGCCAATATTGGCGGACTGGATGTATATGCACTAGATGAAGCTAAAAATGCCGAAGCTGCACGCTACATGTATGAAAGTGGCAACTATGTGGTACCCTACTACAA
>JABXIP010000543.1 GCA_013373005.1 Cytophagia bacterium
AGCGGTGGGGCCCACCTCTTTCCATTCCGAACAGAGAAGTTAAGCCCACTTGCGCTGATGGTACTGCCTTTACCGGTGGGAGAGTAAGTAGTCGCCAACCTTTTTTAAAAGGCCTCTAGTCAAATAGTGGCCTTTTTTTATTTACAGACAATTCTTGAGTGATCTGATTATTTGATGAGCGGAGCTAATTTTATGCGGATCTGTCTAAATAATTTTTTTAGCTTTCGTTCATACTTGGAAAAGTAATCAATGCGAGCCGTCCTTTCCATCATCACTTTTGCGAATCCTCAGGTCTTATTTGGTCTTCTAGCCATATCGATTCCGATAATTATTCATCTATTTAATTTAAGAAGGGTTAAGAGGGTACAATTCTCTAACACCGCTTTATTAAAGAGAATCAAAGAGGAAAGCTCGGCTAAAAGGAAGCCTGTAGAACTGCTGATTTTAGCTTCGCGAATTTTGGGTATATCACTCTTGGTTTTGGCATTTGCCCAGCCGCTCTTTAAGAATCAGGATAATGATCTTAGTCTGAGTAATGAGGTTTTAATTTATCTGGACAATTCTCAGAGCTTGTCTTCTTTAAATGCGGATGGAGCAGCCAGTTTTGACGTATTGGTCAATGAGGCGAATGCCATAATTGAGTCTTATGCTGAAGGAACCATCTTTCATTTTGTAGAAAATTCCTATTCGAATTCTATTTCTGCAGACTATACCAAGGAGTCGTTAAAGGAGCTTCTGACTGAAATTGAACAAGTTGGTGTAGATAGGAGCGTAGTTGAGATTAACAGTAGAATTCGCGGCAGCAACTTTACAGGGGATATTTACTTGTTATCGGACTTTCAAAATAAATCTTCTTTTGAGGCTGTTTTAAAGGATACTGCGAATAACTACTATTTAGTGCCTTCGATTACCGAGGATATATCTAACGTTTTTGTCGATACTGTTTACCTCGAGAATACATTTTTGTCTGGAAGCTTTGCTAATCTTCTGAAACTTCGCTTAAGAAGGAATTTTAGAGACAATCAGGTTATAAATTTGAAACTGTTGATTGATGATCAATTATTTGGCACGGCTGAGATAGATTTCGGCAATCAGTTAATCGCAGAGCATGAATTTGAAATTCAGGCAAATACTCAAGGTTTGGATAGAATTGAAATTCAAATTGATGATCCTACTCTCGCATTTGACAATTCCTTTTTTGTTTCAGTCAATAAGTTGGATAAGGTAAGAGTAGTAGAAGTCTTCGATCAGACTGAGCCCGGATTTGTGAAAGCACTTTTTGACGACAATGACGTATTCCAATATAGCAGGATTGATTCTCGCTTTTTGGATAATGAATTGATTGGCTCGGCTAATTTGCTGATAATTAATCAGGTTGATCAATTGTCAAATCAACTGATCAATGTAACGACAGGTCTTTTGGAGTCTGGGGGATCGGTGATGTTTATTCCTGATGCCGTGAGCAGTTCTTCAGATTTGAACAGATTGGGTATAGTTACGTCAAGAGAAAGTGGAGATAGAATTCAACTATCCCAGCCCAACTTCGAGAATCCAATATTTCAAGGTGTGTTTGAAGAGCAGAATGAAGACATTGAGATGCCTGAAGCAGCCGTAACTTTTCGAGTCTTGAACGCAGAACTGGATTACTTGCAATATAGAAATGGTCGTAGCTTTCTTTCAAAAATAAATAGTGACGGAAATCTTTTCTTCTTCAGCTCACCCTTTGATGTTGAATATTCTACCTTTCCAAACCACGCTCTTTTTGTTCCAATTATGTATAAGTTGGCTTTGGGTAGTAAGGTGAACCTTTCAAACCTTTATTACTATACAGACAGTGAAACCATATTTTTTCCTTTGGACGATGCATCAGGCAATAGGATATTTCAACTGCGGTCTGAATTTGCAGACCTCACCCCAAACCAGAGATTAGAAGGGGATAGATTGATATTGGAGATACCAAAGGATGTTATTGAAACGGGACAGTATAACCTCTCAACTGAAGATGGCCTAGTTGGAACGCTTTCATTTAATATTCCTAAGGATGAGTCTAACCTGACAGCTATTGATCCTGCTATTTTTGAACAGTTAGATTTATTGGATCATGTATCAGTCATAGAGTCAACCGACCGTGGGGATGTGAGGCAATTTTTAGAGGCCGGTATTGCTGGAATACCACTTTGGAAATATGCTTTGCTCGGAGCGCTCTTTTTTCTTTTTGTGGAAATAATTTTAATCCGATATTTGTAGCATGGAGTTTTTAATCCGTTCAGCTCAAATAATTGACAAACACTCTCCCTTCCATCAATTCACTAAAGACATTTTAATTTCAGACGGAATCATCAAAAGGATTGATGATAAGGTTGATTTTGATGGCCAGGTGGTGTCTGCAGATGGTCTTAAGGTATCGATCGGTTGGATTGATATGAGGGCTCATTATCAAGACCCAGGTTATGAG
The DNA here is from genome assembly GCA_013373005.1 of Cytophagia bacterium. GTDB lineage: Bacteria > Bacteroidota > Bacteroidia > Cytophagales > Cyclobacteriaceae > Roseivirga. The sequence continues at coordinate 2,456 of JABXIP010000543.1, forward strand.
CACAAAGAAGACTTAGAGTCTGGTAGTGCCACTGCCGCAGCAGGAGGCTTTACTGATGTGGTTGTACTTCCAAACACTCAACCTGTGACGAGTTCAAAAAATTCTATTTCGTATTACCTCAAGTGGAATAAGACATCAGCGGTTCAGCTTCATCCTATGGCAGCCGTAAGTTTAGGTTGCGAGGGCAAAGAGTTGACGGAGATGATTGACCTTCACACTGCCGGAGCGGTGGCTTTTGGAGATGGATTGAGGCCGATTTGGCATACAGATATTATGCTGAAGGGGCTTCAGTACCTTCAGAAGTTTGATGGACTTTTGATGAACAAGCCGGAAGATGAAATGCTCACTGCTTTTGGGCATATGAACGAAGGCAAGGCCAGTACAATTCTTGGCCTGAAAGGAATGCCAACCTTGGCAGAAGCCGTAATGATTGAGCGCGATCTCAAACTTTTGGAATATGCAGGGGGAAGACTCCATTTTAGTCTGATTTCCACCAAAGAAGGTATTGAGCTAATAAAGGAAGCAAAGTCTAAAGGGTTAAATGTAACCTGCGATGTTGGCGTGAACTACTTGAAGTTTACAGATGAAGACTTATCCGATTATGATACTAATCTAAAGGTTAATCCACCTTATAGAACCGAATCTGATAGAGAGGCATTAATATCGGCAGTGAAAGATGGAACTGTAGATTGTCTGGTTTCTGATCACATTCCTCAGGATGAAGAAAGTAAAAAGTTAGAGTTCGATCTGGCAGATTTTGGATCGAGCAATCAGCAGGCATTCTTTGGTGTACTAAATGAGGTATTTGGTAAAGATGCTGAAGCATACATCCATCTGTTTACTGTAAAACCACGCGAGCTTCTTAAACTTCCTACCCCATCTATTCAAGAGGGACAGCAGGCATGTCTGACATTATTTAATAGTGATGCCTGGCAATTGGATGCCAAAACAAACAAATCTAAGTCGGTGGCCTCGCCTTTCTTTGGCAAGGAGCTTAGAGGTAAAGCGATTGGAATTGTTAGTAACGGACAATTGATTTTAAACTAGCATGAAAGTTCGACCAATCATTCCAAGAATTGGAGCAAGGTATGGAGCAGTAGGTGGAGTATTGGCTATCATCGCTTACCTCACTTTTTTCTATCTGGATCAGCAGCCTTGGAGAAACTTAATCTCCTTTTTATTAGATGCTGTAATTATAGGCTTTTTCTGTTTTCTACCAATCAAGGAGTTCAAGCGAGATCACAATAATGGAGAGTTGAGATTCTACCATGGAATGACCATAGGTTTCATCTCCTATCTGATGATCGGGTTTCTCTTCTCTCTTTTCTATGCCATTTTCATCAATTGGATTGAGCCTGGCTTTATGGACATGTACAAGCAGGTTCAGCATGAAGATATGATGGCCATGAAGGACATGATTATGAGTAGAGCGAAAGAAAATCCGGAAGAGTTTTTTCAACAGCAACTCGATAGCATTGCTGTGATTACCAAATCTCAGTTGATATTGGATGTTTTCTTAAAGAAAGCACTGATTGGTCTGTTTTTAACTCCAATATTTTCTATAGTGTTGAGAACTAACAAGGCTCAATAAATACGCTAATCTGAATTATATCTCGCTTAAGTAAAAGTCTTTCGAATTCTCTCTTTTGTAGGTAAACTTGATATTAATAAGTAATTTTCAAGTAGTCAACCTTAAAAATCAAACAATGGAAAACGAAATCTCAACAGGATCTTATGCTAAGAAATGGGGCTTAGTCTATGGACTTGTAACTACTTTAATTGTTATTATCCCCCTTATACTTGAGTCACAATCCAGATGGGTTGGATTCCTCCCCGTGATTGTAGCTATTGCAGTTTATGTGATGGCCACAAAGGAATTCAAAAGAGATAATGGAGGGTATATGACCTTCGGTGAAGGATTCAGAATATGTATGATGACTGCTTTGATTGGCGGAGCAATTCGAAGTGTTATTAACTATGTATACATCAAGTTCATTGACCCAGGTGTAACTGAAAGAATGGCTCAGGCCTTGGAAGATGCATGGAGACAGCAAGGCATGTCTGAAGAGCAAATTGATCAGATGAGCGGGTTTTCGGCAGGATTTTCTAATCCAGAGATTGGTTTAATTGTAGGTATCATCATAATTTTGCTAGGAGGCCTAATTTGGGGTTCCATTGTGTCAGCTATCAATAAAAACGAGGCAGAAGAATTTTAAATTGATTGATCTTTCTATCGTAATACCACTCTTTAACGAAGAAGAGTCCCTTCCAGAACTAATTGAATGGATAAGCCGTGTGAACAGGTCGCATGGCTTTTCTTATGAGATTGTATTGGTTGATGACGGAAGTACAGATTCTTCCTGGGAAGTGATTCAGAGCTTGAGTTCAGACCATCCCATTAAGGCATTGAGGTTTAGCCGTAATTATGGCAAGTCTGCTGCCCTAAATACAGGTTTTAGAAACGTGTCTGGCGAGGTGGTTATTACAATGGATGCTGACCTTCAAGATAGTCCGGATGAGATTCCTGAACTTTATGAAATGATTAAGTCAGGTCATCACTTGGTTTCAGGATGGAAGAAGAAACGGCATGATCCTATTTCTAAAACCCTTCCTTCCAAGTTCTTTAACCGACTTACTAGAATTATATCGGGCATCAAGCTTCATGATTTCAATTGTGGTTTAAAGGCCTATGATTATAGAGTAATTAAGAATATCGAAATCTATGGCGAGATGCACAGGTACATTCCCGTTATAGCCAAGAGAAACGGGTTTGCCAATATTACCGAAAAAGTGGTTGAGCATAGGGCCAGAAAATACGGCCATACCAAGTTTGGTTTAGAACGAATGTATGGGCTTTTGGATCTGCTTTCAATTTCATTTGTAGGCAAATACAAAAAGAAGCCAATGCATTTCTTTGGTAGCTTGGGGACTCTCTCTTTTCTTGTAGGTTTTGTTATGGTATTGTGGATTCTATGGGAGAAGATGCGAGCCATCTATATTCTCAAGAGCTCCGAATACAGAGATGTGGTAGACCAGCCGTTGTTCTTTCTTGCAATAGCCGCTATTATCATAGGTGTTCAACTCTTTCTGGCAGGCTTTATTGGTGAGATGATTGTTCAGAATAACACTCGAAAGAGCGACTATAATGTCGATGAAACCATAGGTATTGACTGATGTATTTCTATTCTGTGGTGGTTCCGGTTTACAACAGGCCTCAGGAAGTTGAAGAGCTTCTTGACTCTCTCACCAAGCAGACCTTTACCAATTTTGAGGTTCTAATCATCGAAGATGGCTCCACTGATAAGTGTGACCAAGTGGTCGATTCTTATCAACCAAAACTCAATATTCACTACTACTTCAAAGAAAATTCGGGTCAAGGCTTTACCAGAAACTATGGTTTTGAAAGAGCGAAAGGTGATTACATTGTGGTTTTCGATTCGGACTGCATCATTCCAGATAACTACTTTCAGGAGGTTGATGAATTTTTGAAAGTAAATCCGGTAGATGCTTTTGGTGGTCCGGATAAGGCGCATCCAGACTTCAATGATCTTCAGAAGGCCATTAGCTATTCAATGACCTCACCTTTAACAACAGGAGGGATTAGAGGAAATAAGAAACATGTGGGTAAGTTTCATCCAAGAAGCTTCAATATGGGTATTTCGAAGGCAGTTTTCACGAGAACTCAGGGATACAAGATCACTCGAATGGGTGAGGATATTGAGTTTAGTATACGGATTCTAAAAGAAGGATTTTCAACAGCATTAATTCCTAAGGCTTTTGTTTATCACAAACGTAGAACCAGCTTGAGCCAGTTATACAAGCAGCTTCATTTTTTTGGTAGAGCAAGGATTAACGTGAATAGATTTTGGCCTGGAGAATTGAAGTTGGTTCATCTATTACCTCTGTTTTTTGTGCTTGGCTTGTTAGGTTGGGTAGTTACTTTTTGGCTTTTCCCACCACTATTTAAAACCGGTGGGTATCTACTGCTATTATATTTTGTGACCATATTCTGGCATAGCACAATCAAGAACTTCAGCCCTAACGTTGGCTTTCTAAGTATGATAAGCTCTTTTATGCAACTTTTTGGCTACGGTATGGGAATGATTACCGAAGTAATTAAGCCTCGCGGCAATCAGTTCTTCGCACAGAAGTAGATAATCTCTTTGGCCGGCAGAGCATACCTTTTTACTGTCTCTTGTGGTAACTCCATTACATATTTATCTTCAGTTACCTGAAAGCCTGCTTTCTCTAGTCTTTTACCATAATCCATCCCGAAAAGACGGACATGGTCTGATTGCCAGTAAATTCTTTCTCTTTCTTTAGGATCGGTAATACTTGGGTCTTCAAGGGTTTCTTCACGACTATAATCTTGGGGAGATTGAATAATTGCCCATCCTCCAGGTTTAAGCACACGATAAATTTCAGACATAGCTTTAATGTCATCGTCAACGTGTTCCATCACATGATTACAGAATACCACATCGAAAGTATTGTCATCAAAAGGGATGGCATGCACATCCATTTTTACATCGGCCAAGGGAGATTCTAGGTCGGCTGTTGTGTAATCCAGGTTTTCCATGGCTTTGAACTTATCTATGAAACAAAGTTCAGGAGCTATATGCAGTAGTTTATGGGGTTTGCTGAAGAAATCGGTTCTGTCTTTTAAATAAAGCCACATCAGTCTATGTCTTTCCAGTGAAAGCGAGTCAGGGCAAAGCGCATTTGGCCTCGGATTGAGTCTCCCATATGGTAAAAACTTCCTATAACTGATTTCACAAATAGGGCATTCCACATTGTTGCCTCTCATGAAAAGGCTTATGAACCTTAAGAAGTAGTGACTAACATATTGAAG
>JABXIP010000485.1 GCA_013373005.1 Cytophagia bacterium
AGAGACATGATTTATGAGTCGAAGGACAGAAAATATTACATAGTTCATGGCGATGTATTCGATTCTATAACCTCCCAATTCAAATGGATTGCCAAGTTGGGTGACATCGGATATACCTTTCTACTCTGGCTCAATCGCCAATACAACTTCAGAAGAATGAAGAAAGGGCTGCCTTACTTCTCATTATCTCAAAAGATAAAAGGCAAAGTAAAGAAGGCCGTTAAATACATAGACGACTTTGAAACGCAGTTAGCCTCAATGGCCAAATACAAAAACTGTGAAGGAATAATCTGCGGACACATTCATCAGCCAGCAATGAAAATGATAGATGGTGTGCATTACATGAATTCAGGCGACTGGGTTGAATCTATGACTGCTCTGGTTGAAGATATGCAAGGCGAATGGAGTCTGGTTTATTACACCGAAAGTGACCAGAAAGAAAAGCAGGATAAGGAAGCGGAAAGCAAAACCATTGTCATGAAAGATTACTTTGGCGATGAAGGTCAGGAGTCAGATCTGAAGGTAAATAAGGCTTAGGATCATGAAGGTAATGTTCATAGTTCAAGGTGAGGGTCGTGGACACATGACCCAGGCACTAGCCCTGGAGCAGATACTTTCCAATGCTGGCCACTGTGTATCCTCCACTGTCATTGGCACAAGCAACAGGCGAGAAATACCGGCATTTTTCAAGCAAAAAACCTCAGCCGAACTATTTCCTGTTGAGAGCCCCAACTTCTACTATGACAAGAACAGCAAGTCAATCAACATTTGGAAAACTGTAGTAATCAACTTGCTAAGACTGCCACTTTATTTAATTGAATTAGCCAGGATAAACCGTGCAGTAAAAGCTCATAGACCAGAAGTCATTATTAATTTTTACGATGTACTGGGAGGCTTCTATTTTCTTCTATTTCAACCAAAAGTCAGAAGACTCTGCATTGCTCATCAGTACCTGGCAGAGCATGTTGAGTTTCCCTTTGCTGATGGCTTCAGTACTCAGAAATGGGCATATTTGATCAACAATAAATTCACGTCATTCAATGTTCATAAAAAAATAGCGCTATCGTTCCGAGACCTTAGAAGTAATGACCCTAAGCTTAGCATTGTTCCACCTTTATTGCGAAGCGAGGTATTGAAGCTGAGCCCTCAAAACGGAGACTATGTTTTGGCCTATGTTGTGAACAAGGGTTATGGTGAGGAAATCATTAAATGGCACTCGCGTAACAAGAAAATCAAGCTTCACTGTTTTTGGGATAACCACGAATACCCTGATGAATGGTCGCCAAATCCAAATCTCACTTTTCATCACATCAACGATCAGAAGTTTTTAAGCTTTATGTCGGGCTGCCTGGGATATGCCTCAACTGCAGGGTTTGAATCTATTTGCGAAGCTATGTATTTGGGCAAGCCGGTACTGATGGTGCCGGTAAAAGGACAATATGAGCAAGCATGTAATGCTGAAGATGCACTACTTGCTCAAGCAGGAATTAAAGCGCGCAAATTCAATATTGGGCTGCTACTCAACTACATCACCAAAAAGGAACATAGCAACACTCAATATAGAGATTGGCTCAACGGATATGAGCAAATCTTTGTAAAGGAAGTGGAACAATATGAACCAGTAAACTATGGAGTAGAGAAAAGATCACTGCTATTTAGTCTTCTTCCTTCTATCAGTAATAAATAAGTCCCTCTGATTGATCGCCCGCAACTTCTACCGTTTGATTCAGAAAGCTGATAGCAATCTGATGGCAAAGCAAGGCATCAAAGTCGTGGGTAGTTTCAATTGCGTCTGTTAATTGTACTCCTAAACTGGTTATCATCTTGCTATAATCGGGAGATTCTTTTCGGTAGCTCCACTTTTCGAAGTCTAACCTACGAGCATAAGCCACGGGGTATGCTTCAATAAACCTCACCTGTGGCATCTGAGATTTCAACTTCATGGCTCTGGCGGTAAGCCCACCCAAAAACATGGGCGACATGGCCTTCAACTCAACATCACATTTTCGGTAGAAGTAATTATCAAATCCACCCAGACCTTGGTAGACTCCCGGAAGACTCAATGGTGCATCAATGGCAATCAGTTCAGGTTTGTATGCCTTACAGAAATCAAGAATCATACGATCAGCATCTTCTTTCTTCACTGACCTTTTAAACTTTATTTCATCTCCTTCCAGGAAACAAATACTTGTTGTTCCAGACATCTTACTACCATAGTCAATTCCACAAATCATCTTCTACTTAAGTAACATGAGTTACACACCATTGGAGCGCTTGGAACCATAACTCCTCTATACGCCTTAATGGTTTATAAATTGGAAGATATGAAAACAAAACAATTGAATCTGGCCGACTTTGAAACTAAAGTATTCAACTATAAAGAGAACAAAGAGTGGAAGTTTGAAGGTGAAAAACCTGCGATCATAGATTTCTATGCCGACTGGTGTGGCCCATGTAAAATGGTTGCCCCAATTTTGGAAGAGCTCGCTGCAGAGTTTCCTGCAATAGATATTTACAAGGTAGACACTGAAGCTGAGCAACAGCTTAGCGCCATGTTTGGTATTAGGAGCATTCCTAGCATTTTGTTTATTCCAATGGGTGAAAAACAACCTATGATGCAAGCGGGTGCTTTACCAAAAGCAGTTTTGAAAGAAGTAATTGAAACCGAGTTATTACCCACTACTGTTGAATCATGAAAACCATAAGCCGAAGCTTTAAGAATATAGAACAGCAAGAGCTGGAAGATGTGTTAGTCGCCAGATTCAAAGAAATTGGCTTTGGCGTTTTGCATCAGATCGATTTCCGTGAAACACTGATCAACAAAATCCAGAAAGACATTGGTCCATACAAGCAGTTACAAATCTGCAACCCGCATTTGGCCTATGAGGCAATAAGCCTTGAACCAACTATTGGTATTCAATTGCCTTGTAACCTGCTTATTAGAAAAGTGGAAGATGGTTTTGCCGTAGATATTCAAAGTCCTTTTGATTCTATTCCAGTAAATGCACCGTTAGAGCTGAAGCAAATGGCCGGTGACCTTACCGATAAAATAAAAGCCCTGCTAGAAGAAATTGCATAAGTAATAGATAGCTATTATAGGTTTATTTAAATTAAAGGAATGAAACACACATCATTCCTTTTTTTGTACCTATTGATTTTGTTCTCATGTTCCCATAAAGCCTCTGAGGCTACTATTGAAGAGAAAGAAAAGCCGAATCAGGTGGTGATCTTTTTTAAAAATCCCAGTAGTAACTCAGCCTATGAAATCCCAGGAACCGATGGAAAAAAGGTAAGAAACTTCTTTGCAGAGCAAGGCTTGCCGATAGAGGGTATCGATGATAAGAATCTAGTTCAATACTACGGTTTTGATGAACACAAAGAATATGACACTCTGATAATCCCTACTCAAAGGGACATCATTGAGCTTAAGTTCGCCTACAAAGCAATAGATCGCTTAACCTTCTATTTTCAAAACGGAGACTCTGTATTTATTGAGTACAAAGATTCAAAACCCTACGCCACCGTATTGAACAGAAATGAAGACTTTGAAGTAACAAACTTTCAACTTTTTAGAAGAGACAGCATTCACAAAGTAGATTTCTTAGCATCGGACAAATATTCGGACCCTAGTCATTATATCAACGAATGGATGAGAGAAATCGAGAAAACTGGTGAAAGAATAGATCTTAAGGCATTTCGAAAAACATTTAAAGAAAATCAAATTGAAAACACGCTCTCTCAGTTCGAAACTGACAAACATTACCTCGATAGCTTGCAAAAGGAAGGTCTTATTTCCCTAACAACTAAAAAGGCAATAATCAATGATTTCTATTGGGGAATAAAAATGGCAATAGAACCAGACAAATTTACCCAAATAGAAAGCAGTCAAAAACTTATTCTACTCTTGAAACAAATCGAAGAGCAGTATCCTGAAGTAAATGCTAGAAATGATTCGCTTTTAAATTCAATAAGCTATCAAAAGTTCTTTAGGAAGATTCCGATAACCGAGTTTAAACCTGAAATCCTTGAGATAAAGTCTGAACAAGCCGCTTCAAAAATCAACAATTACGTGTCTCTTTACGATTCTATCAGAGAGTCAGAACTCTTCACTCCATCCGAACGACTAGTACTTCAATTCAGCAACGTTGATCAAATCCTTCAAAACACTTCATTCTTTGGTATAGAAGATAGGCTTAAATACCTCACGAAATTCAAAAACGACTTTCAAGACACTGTTCTATTTAATGTCTTGGTCAAAAAATATAATGTCAAATTCGAAATAGATGATGAAATTAAACTTGTTGATATTGATGGGAATGAAACTACATTCCAAGCCTTTCTTGAGGCAAATACCAATAACCTTGTTTACGTAGATTTCTGGGCTAGCTGGTGTGCTCCATGTTTAAGAGAAATGCCATCCTCGCAATCTCTCCAGACGGATTTGAAGGATGAAAACATCACTTTTCTCTATCTATCAACTGACAGGAAAGAAGATCCTTGGAAAAATGCAGTAGACAAACACGAACTTAAAACAGGTCAGCACTTTAGAATTCTCAATGGAGATAATTCCATCGCAATGAATGAACTTCAAATACAATTCATCCCTCGCTATATGATCTACCATAAAGGTCAGCTGGTGAACAAAGATGCACCAAGACCAAGCGACAAAGAGAAACTAATTGCAGAGTTTAACCGATATTTGGCCAATCAGTAAACCTTCTGGCGAAAGTACTTGTTCTTTCTGCCATAAACCGATTGCCTATGCTTACCTGGTCAGATGTTATCAAATTTGCGAATAACGGAAATCCGCAACCCGA
>JABXIP010000169.1 GCA_013373005.1 Cytophagia bacterium
ATTACCACACTCAATAACAATGACCCGCTATGGGTAGTAGATGGAGTTGTAGTAGATAATGGTGGTATTGGTTATTTGAACCAATCTGACATTGAGTCTTTCGAAGTACTGAAAGATGCAGCTTCTCAGGCTATTTATGGTGCACGTGCTGCTGCAGGTGTTATCTTGGTTACTACCAAGAGTGGTAGAAGAGGTGGTCTTACCATTAAGTACAATGGATACTATGGTACTTCTGCGCCTGCAAGAAAACTAGACTTGCTCAATGCTACCGAATATGCTACGCTTAGAAATGAGTCTTCATTGGCTGCTGGTAATGGCGTTGTATTCAACGACCCTGCCTCATTGGGAGCAGGTACTGATTGGCAAGACCTCATCTTCAACAACAACGCTTCAAGACAAAACCATGAGTTGAGCTTAAGCGGTGGAAACGAAGTTTCTACATATTACATGTCTTTCGGACACCTTCAGCAAGAAGGTATTGTGGCGAGCCCAATTTCTCAATTCAAGCGTTACAACATTCGTTTGAATTCAACTCACCAATTGGCACCATGGTTGAAATTCGGAGAGAACATTGGTTACTCTCACGATAAGAGCGTGGGCTTGGGTAACACCAACAGTGAGTTCGGTGGACCATTGAGTTCTGCTATTAACCTTGATCCGGTAACCGGTGTTTATGAAACTGACCCTAACAGACTTAACAGCTTCCCTTTCAGTGTAGACTCAGTGGGAGCGGTTCAATCTCCATCAGGTCAGTATTATGCTATCTCTAGATATGTAGGTCAGGAAATGACCAACCCATTGGCATATATCCAAACCAGATTAGGTAACTATGGCTGGGGTGATAACATTGTAGGTAATGCTTATTTGGAAGCTGAGCCTATTGAAGGTCTAAGATTAAGATCTACTATTGGTGGTAAGTTGGCTTACTGGGGTGGTGAATCATTCACTCCTATTTTCTACTTGAATGCATCTAACAACACGAATCAAACGTCATTCAGCAGATCTACCAACAACAGAAGAGACTGGAACATTGAAAATACTATTTCATATACCAGAGAATTTGGAGAGCATAGCATAAGTGGCTTGGTAGGACAAGGTGCCTATAGAGATAATTACGCTACCGGTGTTAGCTTAACAGTATTCAATATTCCTGTGGATAATTTTGACGATGCTTCTTTGAACTACAATGTGCCGGTAGAGTCTACCAGCCCGGGTGGATATGAAGGAGCTGAGCACAAAGTAAGCTCTCTTTTTGCCAGAGTAAACTACAACTACAGTGAGAAATACCTTTTCTCTGCCATTATCAGAAGAGACGGTTCTAGCCGTTTTGGTGCTGATAACAAGTACGGTTACTTCCCTTCAGTTTCAGCGGGTTGGGTAGCTTCTTCAGAAGATTTCTGGCCTGAAAACAATGTAGTGAACTTTCTTAAAGTGAAAGCTAGCTACGGTGTGGTAGGTAATGACAACATTGGAGACTTCGCTTATATCTCAACCATTGGTGGAGGAAGAAACTATACCTTTGGTGACGATCAGTTTACAATTGGTTACAGCCCTGATGCTCCTGCAAACCCTGCTTTGAAGTGGGAAGAAACTGCGCAGACTAATATTGCATTAGAGTCTATTGTCTTAAATGATTTCACGCTAACTCTTGAGTACTACAATAAGGTAACTACCGGAATTCTTCAGAATCCTAGAATCCCTGGTTATGTAGGTGCTATTGGAAACCCTGCAGCTAACGTAGGTGATATGAAAAACTCAGGTTTTGATATCGAAGTGGGTTATGACAAGAAAATCGGTGATCTCACTATAGGGGTTAACGGTAATGTGTCTTACCTGAAGAATGAAGTCACTTACTTAGGTGATGATGTTGAGTACCTTGATGGTGGCGTTGGCTTCCAGGCAAGTAGCTCACCAATTACAAGAACTGCAGTTGGTTACGCATTCAACTCATTCTATGGCTACGATATGCTGGGTATTTTCCAGACTTCAGAAGAAGTTCAGGGTCACACCAGCACTGATGGTAGCGTTATTCAGCCGAATGCACAACCTGGTGACGTCATCTGGGCAGATCTAAACGATGATGGTCAGATTACAGATGAAGACAGAAAGTTCATCGGTAGCCCAATTCCAGACTGGTCTTTTGGTGTTTCTCTAAGGGCAAACTACAAAGAATGGGATTTCACCATGATGGTTCAGGGTGTTGCAGGAAACCAGATCTTCCAGGGATTGAGAAGATTGGATATTGCGAACTCTAACTATCAGAAAGATGCGCTTGGTCGTTGGACAGGAGCTGGCTCTACCAATAGCTACCCAAGATTGAGCGATAACGACCCTAACCAGAACTTCAGCAGACCTTCAGAGCTGTATTTGGAAGATGGTGATTACATCAGAGTAAAGAACATTCAGTTGGGTTACACATTGCCACTTTCACTAGTGTCGAACATTGGTATGAAGAAAGCACGTGTTTACGTGATGGCTGAGAACTTATTCACTTTCACCAAATACACAGGTTACGATCCTGAAATCGGTGGTGGTGTAATGAGTATTGACCGTGGTATCTACCCACAAGCAAGATCTTACATGGTTGGTGTTAATGTTACATTCTAAGAAGAACAGAACTATGAAAAACAATATTAAAATTTGGTCACTTTTCTTAACTGCTCTGGTGCTGTTTACGGCATGTTCAGACGAGTTTTTAGAAGTTGAACCAACCGGTAGAGCGTTGGAAGACAACTACTACCGAAACGCAGAAGAAGCTTACAATGGCCTGGTTGCTGCTTACGATCCTGTTGGATGGAGTAGTGGTGACTATGTGACTAAAATGTTCGCTATGAATGCTGCCTCTGACGATTTCTATGCAGGTGGTGGTAATGCTCAGGATATTACCAATATTCAGGTAATCAACAATTACACCGTTAATGCATCGCAAGGTCCTCAAGGCTCACTTTGGGCGAAAGGCTTTTCGGGTATTTTCCGTGCAAATACACTTTTAGTGAAGCTTCCTGATGTAGAGATGGACTCTGATCTAAAGACTCGTTTCGAGGCTGAAGGTAAGTTCCTTAGAGCATTCTATTATTTCGATTTGATCAGATTCTTCTACGAAGTACCACTCTTTACTGAGCCGGTAGATCCAGATCAAATGTATCAGGTAGAGCAAGTGCCAGCCGATCAGGTTTATGACCAGATTGAGGCTGATTTGATTGCTGCTATTCCTAACCTTCCGGTAACGGTGCCACGTTCTACAGAGGCTGGTAGAGTTACTCAGGGTGCGGCAAGAGCATTGCTTGGTAAAGTTTATTTGTGGAGACAGAAGTACGATTTGGCTGCTCAGCAATTTGAAGAAGTAAATGGTACGCCTGGTGGAGTGAGCCAGTATGGTTATGAGTTGCTAGACAATTTTGCAGATCTGTTCGATTCAGAAAATAAATTCAACAGCGAAGGTATTTTCGAGGTGTCTCACACTTCTAAATCAAATGGTGTTTGGGATTGTATCGGTTGTACTGAAGGTTTCTTGTTGAACATTATGACTGCTCCTAGAGCTTATAACCTTTTGATGCCTGGTCAAGGTCCTGATTATGTTTCTGGCTGGAGCTTCCTGCCAGTTACTCAAGACCTGGTTGATCAGTATGACTTAGGTGGCGGTGTTTTCGATAAGAGATATTCAGCTACCATTTCCAACATCGACAGCCTTGAACAAGCGGGAGTACTTACTTATGAGAAGGGTTACCAAAATACAGGTTACTTCCTTCATAAATATGCCGGAAGACAGTCTGATGTAACTACTGGTGGTGGTAACTACGAGTTGAACTTCTTCCAGAACGAGTATGAAATCCGTTTGGCTGATACTTACCTATTGGAAGCAGAGTCTCTTCTAAGATCAGGAGGAAATGCCGCTCGTGCTCAGGCCCTTTTAGATGCCGTGAGAACAAGAGCGGGTATGCCAACCATTCCTGCAACGCTTGAAAACATTATGCAGGAGAGAAGATTGGAATTGGCTGGTGAAGGTCACCGTTGGTTCGACTTGGTTCGTACAGGACAAGCTCCTACAGTATTGGCTAGCCAGGGCTTTGTAGCAGGTAAGCACGAAAAGCTTCCTATTCCGCTATTGGAGCTTACCAATACCATGATTGAGCAAGATCCTGCATACAATTAATCAACTATTAAAGAGTATGAAAATGAAGAATCTTAATATAAAATCACTTTTCGCTGTAGGTGCTATGGTAGCACTTTTGGGAGCTTGTACTCCGGAAGATGCGGACATTTCTCTGCCTACAATTGAAGAGGCTTCTTTTACTGTTGAAGCTGGAAGCTCTGATAACAGATTTGTATTAACCAACACTACTCCCAATGCATTTGGTACTTATTGGAATGTTGGTAATGGTTACGAGAAAGGTACTGCTCAACAAGAGATTTTCTTGCCAGACGTAGGTACCTATGATATCAATCTGGTTTCTGTTACTGCAGGTGGAATTGACACTGCAAGTGTTCAACAGGTGGTGATTGATACACCAGATCCAATTGCCGGTAATCTAATTATGGGTGCCAAAATGGATTCCGATGCGCTTGACTACTGGACTATATTCAACATTAGTGGAGGTGTAGATTTCAATCTTACTGATGGTAAAATGCTAGCTACCGGTGGTGGTTGGGGTCAGTCAGCTATGTATCAAACTGTTACAGTTGAAGCTGGCTACACCTACAAATTTGGTGCATCTGTTTCTGGTTCAGGAGCTACCGATACATGGTTAGAGGTTTACTTCGGAACAGTTCAGCCAACAGCTGGAAATGACTATTCTGATGGAGGAAACAAAATTGGTTTGAATACTTGGAATGGTTGCGGAAACGCTCCATTCAGTGGTAACCTGGCCAATATTGGTTGTTCTGGAGATCTAGTGGGTCAGAATGGAGAAATCACTTTTGCTAACTCAGGAACTTACTACCTGGTAATTAAATCCGGTGGTGCTGACTTGGGAACAGGTGGTATCTCAATCGATAATGTGGAATTAAGAAGAACACAGTAATATCTTTTTCATAAGTAAAGAAGAAGGCGGGAAGAACTACCGCCTTCTTTAAATCATCAAGTCAAATCAGCGATTTGGCAAACAATTTAGTTCTCATTCATGCCAGCAGGTGCAGTTGCGGCTGCTTTCAAATTGCCAAGACTGCATGCTGCATGAATATCAACCATCTCACCTTGTTACATGAAATAGTGCTATTATTAGCTGTTTCATTTGATCATTGACTAAAACTGCAAATTATGAGACGAGCATTTTTAAAAGGCCTCTTCTTGGTATTTATAACCTTTCAGGCAACTGTTTCTGCATTAGCTCAGGGCTTTCTTAAAACCGATGGTCAGCAGATTGTCGATGAAAATAATAACCCCATCATCTGGAGAGGAATAGGCCTGGGTGGCTGGATGCTTCAGGAAGGCTATATGTTGGGAACCGGTGGTCCTCAGCATACTATAGAAGCTAGAATTGAAGAGCTTGTTGGGGAAACAAAAAAGGAACAATTCTACGATGCTTGGCTCGCTAATCATATGCGCAAGATCGATGTTGACTCTATGGCGGCATGGGGCTACAACATGATCAGGCTGCCTATGCACTATAAGCTTTTTACCCCTCCCATTGAAGAAGA
>JABXIP010000027.1 GCA_013373005.1 Cytophagia bacterium
TAATTGGAGTTCAATATTAATTCTTGGACTTGTCTGGTTTTACAATGAATACCGTTTGTACTTCATCTTCTTCTAAGGCGATGCTATTCGGTACTTCTATTTCTCTTTCTCGAAAATGAAATTCATTGCCTGCGCTGAGACTCTCTTTGGAAGATTCGTCCAATCTGTACTCGTACAATGCCTCATTTTTGGTTTCCAATTCGGAAACGCGGGTTGAGAATGTAACTATTTTTCCGGTCTCGAACTCAACAAGTGAATCGAGCTTGCCTTGCAAGTGAATAGCTATTTTAGACAAGTACTCTGTTTTAGATTGAAGATGCGGGTCTACTGGTATTTCAGTTTCCTCGAATACAATTTCATTGGATTCAGGAATTACTTCTTCAGTACATGCGAGAGCAAAGACCAATGCTCCAAGTACCGGTAATGCAAATAGTGGTTTTAAACGTTTCATGATATTTGAGTTAAGTGTTTTCATCATTTGTAATCTTTTTTGAATTGGGTGTTGTGCAAAACTAGCGACTAGGCTAGGGTTTATTTTTAGTAGGGTAAGCTGCAGCAAAGAGCGTTCATAGACTTTGGTATCGGATTTTTTCAATACAAATTGATCGGCTATGAATTCATGTTGAAGCTGAGCAGATTTGAAATAGAAATAGCTGAACGGGTTGAACCAATAAAAGCACTTCAGTAGCTCGAAGAATATGGTGTCTAGCGTGTGCTTACCATCGATATGCGCAAATTCGTGAGCTATTACCTGTTCCTTCAAGTTTTGATCTTGAGCAAGCTCTTTTCCAATATATATGGTGTTATAAAAGCTAAATGCGTCTTTACCTTCTATTTCTACAATCTCTATATGCTTTCTCTTGATAGAAAAGACCTTTCCAAGTTTTCGCCTTAATACTACAAGCTTGATAATCAGTACGAGGAGTGAAATGGCCAGCCCCAATCCGTAAACCAGTCCAATTGAAAAGATGGGTTTAGACTGGTCTAGTGCAACCTGACCTTCAGTGGGTGCCGATACTAGTGCGGTAGATTCGCTGCTTGGAAATAATGTCCAGGAGGTTTCAATGCTTAAAAGTGGAATAATGAGAGAGATAGCCACAGAAGCCAAGAGGTAAAACCTGTTGATGTTCAACAGTTTTTCTCTGTGCAGAACCACCCAATAAAATGTGTAGAAGGCAGCCAGACAAATGGAAGATTCAATCAGGTAGTTACTCATCGTCCTTTAGTTTTTTCATCAAATCTTCAACCTGCTCAATGTTGAGCTTTTTCTCCTGAACCATAAATGAGAAAAGCTTTTCGGCCGAACCTTCAAAGTAGTTGCTCAAAAGTCCGTTCATCGATTTTCTTGTATACGCCTTTTTAGGAATAGCTGCGGAGTAAGAAAATGTGTTTCCAACCTTGGTTCTATTCACAAAACCTTTGCTTTCCAAGATCTTTAGAAAGGTGCCAACAGTGTTGTAGGCGGGTTTGGGTTCTGGCATTTCATCCACTATGTCTTTAATGAAAAGCTCATCATGCTCCCAAACTACTTGCATTACTTGCTCTTCTGCTTTGGTTAAATCCTTCATAACTCCTAAATCTTTCGGAAATGTCCTAATAATTTCGGAATACTCCTAAAGAATTAGGAGAAAATTTTCTCATTGAAACACAGATGCCTTAATGTTTAATTGTTTTAGCCGATTCATTAACTTTGCGCCTCAAATTTTGAAGCGTAATGCAAGTATTGAGCGAACAGGAAATTCAACGAAGACAAGAGAAGGAAGAATTAGAGCAATTGGGCATTAACCCATATCCTTCAGAAACATTTGAAGTAACTGCTTTTTCGAAGGATATTAAGAAGAACTTCGATAGCAATCCTGATCAATACAAGGAGGTAACTCTTGCCGGTAGAATGATGAGCCGTAGAATTATGGGCTCAGCCTCATTTGCTGAATTACAAGATGCTGAAGGCCGTATTCAAATCTACGTGGCCCGTGATGAAGTAAGTGCAGGAGAAGACAAGACGCTTTATAACACCGTTTTCAAAAAGGTGTTGAGCATAGGAGACTTCATTGGAGTGAAAGGTCATGTGTTCAAAACACAGGTGGGTGAAATCTCCGTTCACGTTACCGAATTAGTGGTGCTTTCTAAGGCGCTGAAGCCACTGCCGTTACCTAAAACTGATGCTGAAGGTAAAGTACACGATGCCTTTACCGATCCGGAACAGAGATATAGACAACGTTATGTTGACCTTGTGGTGAATCCACAGGTGAAGAAGACATTCGTGCAACGCACGCAATTGGTGAATTCCATGAGAAACTTCCTGGCCGATAAAGGTTATTTGGAAGTGGAGACTCCAATTCTTCAGCCTTTATATGGTGGTGCTGCGGCAAGACCATTCAAGACTCACCATAACACCTTGGATATGACTTTGTATCTGAGAATTGCCAATGAGCTTTATTTGAAAAGACTGATTGTTGGTGGATTCGATGGTGTTTTCGAATTCTCAAAAGACTTTAGAAACGAGGGAATGTCTCGTTTCCACAATCCTGAGTTCACTCAAGTAGAACTTTATGTAGCTTATAAAGACTACAACTGGATGATGGATACCGTGGAGGCCATGATCGAGAAAGTGGCTATGGATCTCCATGGAACCACCAAGGTTCAGGTAGGAGCTAATGAAATCAACTTCCAAAGACCTTGGAAGCGCTTTACTATGTTCGAAGCGATTGAGCACTTTACAGGAGTAGATATTTCTGAAATGGATGAAGATGCCCTAAGAACAACTGCCAAAGAGCTGAAGGTGGATGTTGATGATTCGATGGGTAAAGGAAAATTGATCGATGAGATTTTCGGTGAGCACTGCGAGCCTAAATTGATTCAGCCAACTTTCATTACAGATTATCCTGTTGAAATGTCGCCATTGGCTAAGAAGCACAGAACCAAAGAAGGTTTGGTAGAGCGATTCGAAGCCATCTGTAACGGTAAGGAAATATGTAATGCTTTCTCTGAGCTAAACGATCCAATTGATCAAAGAGCAAGGTTTGAAGAACAACTTGAGCTTGGTAAAAGAGGAGACGATGAAGCCATGGTGCTTGATGAAGACTTCCTTCGTGCGTTGGAATATGGTATGCCTCCAACAGCAGGTTTGGGAGTTGGTATCGACAGACTTTCTATGATCATGACCAATTCCAACTCCATTCAGGATGTGTTGTTCTTCCCTCAAATGAAGCCTGAGAAAAAGGTGGCAGTTGAGTTAAGTGAAGAAGCCAAGGAAGTGATGGAATCTCTTAAGAAGGCAGGTAAAACCGATTTGAACTCTTTCAAAGAAAGTACGGGCTTGTCTAATAAGAAATGGGATAAGGCGATCAAGGAATTGACTAAAAACGGATTGGCAAAAGTGCAGAAGACTGACGATGCCCTGACTGTTGAGCCGGTTTAGAATCTTCCAAGTTTTAAGAAGCCTCTTTCGTCACAGTAAATTAGGCTGTAGACTTGACCGGAGACTCTTTCTCCGGTTTTCTTATGACTTAAGGGAGTCCATTGTTTGATGGAATTAGCGAAGGCAATGACCTTTTCTTCGAATTTACTTTTAGGAACCATGGGCTCTTTAGCCTCGAACGACCTGATTAGATAAGTACTATCTACTTCAAAAGTACTAAGCCAGCTTTGATCGGCTATATAAGCTGATGTTAGCTTGCCACTCCGGTCAATATTGAAAACAAGCGCTTTGGATTGGCACTCACCTAAAGAGCTAAACTCTACACTTAGCGAGTCAAGGTCGATCATTGGAGAATTCCCTTCGAAGTAATTGCCACTGGAGAATTGGTAATCTAAAATGTTAAACTCATTGAGTTGCCCCAGAACCTTAGACTGAAGTGGCGAAATTCCGTTTGGGCCTAGTGTTTGCGAATTCCCGCAATAGCCATCAAAGTAAAATTCACCTTGGTAAAAGCTACCAAGAATAAGCCAAGTTTCTCTGTTGTTTATATGCCAGTCGCAAGAGGAGTAAATACCGGAATATTCTCCTTCTGCCACCATTCTAACATTAACTCGCTTAAACGGATAAATGAGATTTTTATAGTGTTTAACAACTTCAAAAGTGATGGTGTAATAACTGGAGTCTTTGCTGTAGACTTTTTCAATAGCTCTGCCTACAAATACAGCATCTGCATTGTATGCTTCCAGTATAAGTTCAGGAGCCTCACAATCGCAAGCTTTGCTTTGTAGGTAAATCGACAGGAAGATCAGCAGAATAACTAAACGCACTCTTTAATTTAACTATTTATTTAGTTGTATTAGCAGTTAAACTCAGGTTTTTTCAGCTGTAGAATCCTTAATGCGAATCTGGCAAAGAGGTTAGATAGGATGGCCAGAAATATTTTTCGACTAGATATTAGAAACCTCTGTTGCTGTCGAACTGGCTTCTTCTGCGGCTAATCTTCAAGTCTTTCAACACCGAAGACTTAATTTGGATATCTATGGTGTAAGAGGTGAACCTACCGAATGGAATCCAGTTAGCTCGCATTTCCCAACAGCCTAAGTCTCGATACAATCCAACAGTAGTCGTGGTAAAATCTTTGGCGTCAAAATCGTAACCGGTGTTGTAGGTTACTTGCCATTTTGGGGTAAGTGCAACCTGGCCACTCGCTTTTACTGACATGCGTGTGACCGGATTATTCGCGGCCCACCTATAATTGTAGTCAAAACTGAGTCTTACATTCCATGGTATGCTAATATCTACATAGGCATTGGGGTCATAGAAATAGTCTACCATTTGTGAGGTGAGGTCGTCACCGCCATTATTTAGGGCACCATATTCATTGGGTAACTGACCATCAAAGCCTGCAGGGCTATTGAGGTTCGGTCTGCCAAATCCACCACTACTACCTTGATTAGAAGCCGATGCTCTTGAATTTAGATTGGTTGAAAGAGAGAACCTGGCGGTGGTTAGCTTACCTAGTCCTTGACCAGATTTAAAAGCCAAGGCATTTACTCTTCTCAAAGATTCTGCTCCTGATTCTGAAACCTGAGTTAAATAGGTGTATGGATCTAAAACGGCTCCTGCATTAATGCTCAGTTTCCTGTCGAAAAGCGTTGTTCTAGCTGTAATGTTGATGACCGAGAGATTGAAGGAGTCTGCCAGAAAGTTATAGCTACCAGATAAGTTAAAGCTTTCCAATAGGGCCACTTTTTCCGATTTGGCCGTATCACTTCGCACCTTCATTTCCAGTTTGTTGGTAATACCAAAACCAATAGAAGCAGATTCGCCAAGGGCCGGAGATCCGTAGCGGAAACCATCATATTTAGAGAGTAATTTGTAAGTTCCATTGCCCGTTGTGTCGGTTTGAACCTCTTTATAGAAACCATACTGAGGATCACTAAAGTCAGGTCTGTAACTGAAACTGATAGTGGGGCTCATGATGTGTCTGATGGCTTCAATTCTTTTGCTTCTTTTAAAGTTGAACATACCGTAGAGTTGTGTAGACATACCCACCGAAGCAGAATAGGTCATGGCCCTGCTAAAGTTATTGAGGGTATCAATTCTTACGGCATTTTCCGCAGGTAAGAACTCATAGTCAAGTTCTTCCAAATACCATAGCTCTTCAACTCTTACGGAAGGAGAGATATTCAAGTATTGCAAAATGCTGAAAGAAGTAGAGAGGTCTACATTGTGCTTTGCCCCATTTTTAGCATTGTCCAGAAGTTCACCAAGGGTGTCAAAGCCGACAGTTATGGTGTCGTTGGCTGCGGCTTTATTAGCAATGTTGAATCCGGCAGAACCCGGTCTCACAATATTTGTGATTTGATTCGAAGCGTTAAATGTCCACCCCAGATTCACTCTATTTAAAATATCTGCATCAGCATTTTTGAATGGATAAATCCTGTTCATGTTCAGTGACATTTCCGGCAGGGCTATGTCTAGAATTCCTGTTTGAACATTTTGGTTATGTCGGGCACTAAATGAGTAGCTAAATGGCGACCTTGGGATGGTTCCACTGTATTGGATATTGGAACGAAACTCTGACCGAATATTATTGGA
>JABXIP010000384.1 GCA_013373005.1 Cytophagia bacterium
GCTACTAACCAAAGTGTCATACCCAAACCAGAACCCTCCATCGCCTGTGGCAATGCCGATAACGGTGGATAAACAACCCAACCACCTGAAGCTGGACCTGTCTCAATGAACAAAGAGGTCAACATGATCACACTGGAAACAAAGAAGAACCAGTAAGAAAGCATGTTCATGAATCCAGATGCCATGTCTCTGGCACCAATCTGCAATGGAATGAGGTAGTTAGAAAACGTACCACTCAATCCTGCAGTAAGCACGAAGAATACCATGATGGTACCGTGCATGGTTACCAAAGCCAGATAGAATGACGGATCTAGTGTTCCATCAACCTGAATCCATTTACCTAGAAGTGGTCTCAACCAACCCAAATCAGCTTCAGGGAAACCCAATTGCAATCTGAAGATTGCTGAAAGAGCCGCACCAATAATCGCCCAAAGAATACCTGTGATCAGGAATTGCTTAGCAATAGTCTTGTGATCGGTAGAGAAAATATATTTTGAAATAAATGACTGCTCGTGGTGATCATCATGATGATCGTCATGAGCATGTACATCAATATGTGCTTCTGCTGTTGCCATACTTTCTGATGTTAATATCTTATTCGTTAATACCTGCTGTTACTAATGCCAACTCTTTCATGTCTTCCGGAACCTGAGCCATATAGTCAGGATTCTTAGACAACCACGATTTCTGCTCTGCCTTCCAAGCTTCATATTCTTCAGGCTCAAGAACAGTCACAATTTTCTTCATTGAGAAGTGACCTTCACCACAGATTTCTGTACAGGCCAATTCGTAGTTGAATTCAGGATTACCCTCTTCCACTCTCATTTCTTCTGTAGTCTTGTTAGCCACAAACCAGAATTGAGTCGGCATACCCGGCACGGCATCCATTTTAACCCTCATATGAGGAATGAATACCGAGTGCAATACGTCTCTTGCTCTGATCTTCAACAATACCGGCTTTCCTTTAGGGATTACTAAGGAGATATTCTTGAAGTCATCGAAGTTGGCTCTATCCGACAAATCCATTCCAAACTCGTTCACAGCGTCAATAAGCCTGTAATCGTAGTCACCTACTTTATTATCCATTCCACCATAGCGTATTACCCACTGGAACTGATAGCCCATGATTTCAATTTGCTCAGCCTCTTCTGGTGCTTCGCTCATGATACCATCCCAAGCCATCCAGCCGGAAATAACCAACCAAGTCAATACAATGGCAGGAACACCTGTCCATAGATACTCTAACTTGTTGTTGTGTGGATAGAAAAGAGCCTTTTTGTTTTTGTTGTATCTGTACTTATAAGAGAAGTAGAACAACAGAACATTGGTAACAAAGAATACTATACCGGTAATCCACATGGTTCTCCAGAATAGTTTATCTGTCAACTCTCCGTGCTCTGATGCCACTGGAGGATCATAAGCATCAAAATGAGCCCATGAATACCAAGCGGCCAGCCCAAAGAACAGAACCATAAATACTATCATCATAATAGCATTCATTTTGTTGCTGCCATCGGTGGTCTCGTCACCAGTTCCTTTGACAACATTGATGAGTCTAGAGATTCTGAAGATCAACAACAGAATGGCGACTACTAAGAATACTGCAAGTGCTATATAAAAACCGAACATATCTAGTCTATCAATTTTTTAAATATGATGATGTTTTGCTTCTCCTAACATTGGGTGATTCTTCGGCACAAGTGCAAAAGAAGACAATGCTTTAAGTACCACAAATACGAATGCCGAACCGAACATCAGATACATACCTATTTCAGTAAATCCGAAGAAACCATTTTCACCCATAGTTCCAGGAGTCATCATTAGGTAGAAGTCGATGAAGTGACCCAACATTACCACGATACAAACCATTTTCAGGAACACATAAAGTCTCTTCGCATCACGAGTCATTAAGGCAAGGAATGGGAAGAAGAAGTTCATGATTATGTTCACGAAGAAGAATGGAGCGTATTTATCGCTTAAGAATCTTTCTACAAAGTATACTGACTCTTCAGGGATGTTGGCATAGTAGATCAACAAGAACTGAGAGAACCAGATGTATGTCCAGAATATACTGAACGCGAATACGAATTTACCAAGATCGTGTAAGTGGTTAGAAGTAACCTGTGGTAAGTACCCTGCTT
Organism: Cytophagia bacterium; assembly: GCA_013373005.1. GTDB lineage: Bacteria > Bacteroidota > Bacteroidia > Cytophagales > Cyclobacteriaceae > Roseivirga. Next base: position 2,142 of record JABXIP010000384.1, read on the forward strand.
CTTTCAAAAGAACAGTAACCAAGGTAATGAAGGCCAAACCAGTTACAAACCAGCTAGCGAAAACATACCAACCAAACATAGTTGAGAACCAGTGAGTATCTACTGACATTACCCAGTCCCAAGCTGATACTGAAGAAGACACTGCAAAAATCACTAAGAAAATTGCAGATACTTTTCTCATTTTAAACCAGTAGCTATCGCCACCCAATTCGTCTTCAGCCAATGAAAGCTTCTTCAATCTAGAGAACAACCAAGCCCAAAGAGCAAAGAAGATTACCATTCTAGCAATAAAGAAAGTAGGGAATCCACCACCTTCTCCAAAGAAGAAGAAGCCACTCTTACCAGCGATAAGCTCATCATAGTGACTGCTTGATGGATCATATAGATCTGAATGCGTCCAGTGGAACACATCATGATTCACAAAGAACCAAGTCAATAACATTAATATACCCGCAGGAACAATCCAATGAGCCATTGCCAAAGGAATCCTCACGATGTAAGCAGACCAACCGGCCTGAGCTGCATATTGAATTGCAAAGAAGAAAATACCAATCAATGCAAGGCCAGTGAAGTACACGTTGTTGATCCAAAGGTCAACTTTAAACCTCTTGAACCAGCCACCTGCATGCTCACCTTCTGCCTCATCAGAAACAGTCATCGCCTGAAAGTCGTCTGAATCTGTGATTACAGAACCATGTCCTTCATCGTGATGCTCTTCAGTAGCATGAGTATCAGCTTCCTCAGCATGATGCTCATTGCTCTGTGGATTCAAAGCACCGATCAACAACATAACCGCACCTACCGCGAAAGCGATAAAGATCTTCTTTTTAAGACCAGCGCTAAAATCAAATTTTTCGTTTGCCATTTCTTAAAAGTTTACTGGTTATTGTTGTAAGGTTTGAACGTAACGAGCAATTTTCCAACGCTTGTCAGCGCTGATCTGTGAACCATGAGCTCCCATTCTTCTGATTCCATAAGTAATCACGTGGAAGATATGACCTTGAGATAGATTGGCTTGAGCAGGTGCTGAATAAGCAGGCACACCAGCATATGCTATACCGGCCTTACCATCTCCTTTACCTGTTGCACCATGGCAGTGCTGACAAAACTGACTATAAAGTCTTTTTCCTTCAGCAATGATCTCAGGGCTAGCATCAAATGGGTTTTCATTCAAAGCAGCCGCTTCGATATCATCTTTACCCAATCTGTAAGGCAACATATCATTATTGGTTCTTCTCACAGTACCTTCTACTGGTTGTCTTACATTTTGTAAATACTCATTGTTTACATTGGAGTTGAAAAATTCTCCTTTTCCATCCTCCCTGTTACTCAACCATGAACCAGCACTCTCGTCTTTGATCTGTGTCAAAGGCTCGTAAGGTACTGAATGATACATTTGAGGGGCATATTCCAAACCTGGGTTGTCTCCGCTGGCCTGACAGCCAGAAAGAACCACCACCGCCAAGGCAGGAATAATTACTTTCAATTTCTGAATCATATCTCTAGAAGGCTTATTCATCAACATCTTTATCATTTACTTCAACTGCACCAGAATCTTTCAACAGTGCATTGATAGTGGCAGCTTCCATGGCCTTATTAGTACCAAGGTCAATTGCCATAATGTGCTTATCATCAGTAATTCTGATATCCATCAACTTAGGATCTTTCCATGGCTTCAAGTCACTTGAAACAAGGAAAGTACCCACCATACCGAATGATGCAAGAAGTACTGTCAACTCAAAAGTAACAGGAACAAAGTCAGGCAATGCTACGTGGTTTTTACCACCAATAATCATTGGCCAGTCAACACCCAACATCCAGATTTGCATTACCAAAGCCAAAGTGGTACCCAAAGCACCGAACATAAAGGCCGCAATTGGTAGTCTGGAACGCTTGTAACCAAGTTCCTCATCCAGTCCGTGAACCGGAAATGGGCTATATACTTCGTGAATCTTAACGCCAGCTCCACGAACCTTGCCTACTGCTTTCAGCAATACATCTTCGTCATCGAAGACGCCCAATACGAATTTTTTAGTGTCACTCATGATTACGCAGCAGTTTTTTCTGATGATGATTTCACAATACTTTTCACTTCAGCCATGTTGATCACCGGGAAGAACTTCGCGAATAGGAAGAAACAAGTGAAGAACAATCCGAAGGTGAACAGGTACACTCCCATGTCGTAAACCGTTGGGTAGAACATTGCCCATGAAGAAGGCAAGAAGTCTCTGTGAAGGGAGGTTACGATAATTACGAAACGCTCGAACCACATACCAATGTTTACAATGATGGAAAGGATAAATGTAGCTGCAATGCTCGTTCTGATTTTCTTGAACCAGAAGAGTTGAGGTGAGATTACGTTACAAGTCATCATAGACCAGTATGCCCACCAGTAAGGTCCTTGCATCCTATTATAGAATGCGTATTGTTCTGCAGGTACTCCAGAGTACCATGCAATAAAGAACTCAGTGATATATGCGATACCTACAATCGAACCAGTTACGATGATTACAATGTTCATCAATTCAATGTGCTCGAGAGTAATGTAATCCTGAAGTTTGAACACCGCTCTTGTTACCAACATCAACGTTAGTACCATGGCGAATCCTGAGAAGATTGCACCGGCAACGAAGTATGGTGGGAAGATAGTAGTGTGCCAACCCGGAATTACCGAGGTAGCAAAGTCAAAAGATACAATAGTGTGTACTGAAAGTACTAGCGGAGTTGCCAAACCTGCAAGAATCAAAGAAACTGACTCATATCTAGACCAGGTTTTAGCAGCACCGTCCCAACCCAATGAAAGAGCTCCGTAGATTTTCTTTCTAATACCTTCTGCTCTATCACGAATGGTAGCAAAGTCAGGAACAAGCCCTAAATACCAGAATACAAGTGAAACAGAGAAGTATGTTGAGATAGCGAATACGTCCCAAAGAAGCGGTGAGTTAAAGTTCACCCACAACGAACCGAAAGTATTGGGAAGTGGTAACGCCCAGTAAGCACCCAACCATGGTCTACCCATGTGAAGGATTGGGAATTGAGCCGCACAAATTACAGCGAAGATTGTCATCGCTTCAGAGGCTCTGTTAATAGCCATTCTCCATTTCTGACGGAACAGAAGAAGTACAGCTGAAATCAATGTTCCTGCGTGACCAATACCTACCCACCATACGAAGTTGGTAATGTCCCAGGCCCAACCTACTGTTTTATTCAGTCCCCACATTCCAATTCCTTCCCAAAGGGTAGTAACTACGGCCACAAGACCGATTAGGAGTGTTACGACTGAAATACCAAAGGCCATCAACCACAGCTTGGAAGGCTTAGCTTCTACCTGCTTACAGATGTCTTCAGTAACATCATGAACGGTCTTACCGCCTGTGATTAAAGGTTTTCTTACGGATGAAGTAACCTGCATATTCTTTCGGTTTATATTATGCTTCTGTTGATTCTTTAACCTTGTTTCTGATCTTGGTCATGTACCACACGTTCGGGTTCACGTTAAGTTCTTCCAACACGTGGTATGCTCTGTCCTCGTTCACCACTCTCTCAGTAGCTTTCTCTCCAACCTTCTTCTCTTCAATCTGAAGTAATTGAGAGATTTTAGAATGCGGATCGTTCAAGTCACCGAAAGTGATTGCATCTGAAGGACAAGCTGATGCACAAGCCATGTTGATTTCACCATCAACTGGTCTTCTACCCTCACGCTTAGCAGCCAATTTACCAGCCTGGATTCTCTGTACACACATGCTACATTTCTCCATAACACCTCTTGCACGAACTGTTACATCTGGGTTCAATACCATTTTACCCAAATCATTGTTCATAGCCATGTTCATGTCGAACTGCTTATTATCGTGGTACTTGAACCAGTTGAATCTTCTTACTTTATAAGGACAGTTGTTAGCACAGTATCTCGTACCAATACATCTGTTGTAAGTCATCTGGTTAAGACCTTCAGTACTGTGAGTTGTAGCAGCCACCGGACAAACAGTCTCACAAGGAGCGTTGTTACAGTGCTGACACATCATTGGTTGGAAGGTAACTTCAGGATTAGCTGATGCTTCTTCCAATTCCTTTTTATTTCCAGCAGGATTAGCAGCAGAATAGTATCTGTCAATTCTAATCCAGGCCATTTCTCTTCTGTTAAGAACTTCTTGCTTACCAACAACAGGAATGTTGTTTTCAGCCTGACAAGCCACTGTACATGCAGAACAGCCTGTACAAGAGTTCATGTCGATAGTTAGAGCCCAGTGGTGGTTACCATATTCGTGACCACTCCAAAGCGTAATCTTAGAAGGTTTTACAAACTCACCATCTTTATAAACGTGAGGATGCCATCTTCCGGCTCCAGTATCTTGCTTATATTCATCAAGAGTAGCTTCTTGAATCACATTCTCACGACCCATATAGGTTTGGTGAGTTTGCGTTTGAGCAATTCTATATTCCTTACCTGTAGCCGCTACTGATACACCAGCCAACACATCCATAGTGTTAGCACCGTTCAGCTTGGTCATGAATGGATAGGCATTCACACCAAGAGCATCAGCTACTTTACCAGCTTTAGTTCTTCCGTAACCTACTGCTAAACCAACAGTTCCTTCAGCTTGACCCGGTTGTACCAAAGCAGGAACTTCTACAGTTTCACCACCTACAGTAAGGCTAACCAATTCGGTCACTCCTTCTTTCATGGTAATTCCCAATTCGTTGGCATGAGCCATAGAAATGGTTAGGTAGTTATCCCAGGTAGCCTTAGTAATTGGATCCGGCATTTCTTGCAACCAAGGGTTGTTTGCCTGAGAACCATCACCCAAACCAACTTTTTGGTAAAGCGCTAGTTGAAGACCTGAACCTTCAGTTTTATAGTTTTGAGCTACGCTTGTTGCGGCAGTTGAAGCAGCAGCGAAGTCGTAAGAATAGTCCTTAGTAGTTCCACCGAACTCAACTACACCGTCATACAATGACTTATCCCAGAAAGTCTGGAAGTTAGAAACATCACCCTGCATGGTGAAGTAAGTGTCTTTCCAGTTATTCTGTAGGTAAGTGTAGTACTCAACAGTTTGACCAGCCCACTTCAAGAATGATTCAGGAGCCTGTCTTGTGCTGAACAATGGAGCAATAGTAGGTTGAGTTAAACTCAAGTGGCCAGCTCTTAATTCAGCATCGTTCCACTGCTCTAAATAGTGATGATCTGGAGCAACATACTGAACTGCAGAAGCTGTTTCATCCATTCTATCAGAAGTAGAAACAGTAAGAGAAGCCTTGGCCACACCAGCAGTAAGTGCTGAAGCCTCAGCTGAGTTATATAAAGGATTACAGTTAAAGAAGATCACAGCTGAAATCCTTCCACCGTTTAAGTCTTTTGCAAGTGTAGACATTGCTGCATCATCACCTTGACGATAATGAACTGGAGCACTAGTGTCTATGGTAGTGCCGTAGTTACCCAACATAGCATTGATACCGTTGATCAACACTTGTACTGCAGGATCATTAGAACCGCAAACTACAAGAGACTTACCTCTTGTTGCCCAAAGCTCATTAGCTGCAGCAGTCAAATGAGCTACATCACCTGCATTACCACCAGATACTTTGGCCTGACCGGCTTTAGTAGCGATAGCATTGTACATAGCAGCCACAACTGAACCTACTTGTGCAGGAGTAATTGGCGTTCTGTAATCTGCATTTGAACCTGTAAGAGAAAGGTTAGACTCAAAATGATAGTGTCTAGACATCTCTCTATGATGCTCATTGATTTTCCTTGTAGTAGCGTATTGCTTAGAGAATTCAATAGGTGAAATCCAAGTACCTAAGAAGTCAGCACCAACACTTACGATAGTTTTGGCTTTGCTGAAGTCATAAGATGGAATCATTGACTCTCCGAAAGATCTTTTGTTACCCTCAGTGATACCGTAGGCAGAAACTGCATCGTAAGATACATGCTGCGCAGTTGGGTATTTCGCGATGAACTCACCGATGGCCTTTTTAGTCGTTGGGCTTAGCACAGTGTTGCTCACTATTCTGATCTGACCACCTTTCGCTGCAATTTCAGTCAACTTAGCAGTCACCTCACGATCTAGAGAAGCCCAATCAATTTCAGCACCATCTTTCAACGGACCTGTTAGTCTTTCCTTATCATATAAAGAAAGAACAGAAGCCTCAACCTGAGCAGAAGTACCTCCTTTAGAGATAGTGCTATACTTGTTACCTTCAACCTTAATTGGTCTACCTTCTCTGGTTTTAACCACAACACTTACTGCATCGCCACCATTTACATAAGTAGATGCGTAATAGTTAGGAACCGAAGGATCAACATCAACCGGCTTGTTCAAATAAGGAATAGCTTTTCTTACAGGAGCCTCACAAGCTGCCAAACTGGCCGCTGCAATACCAAAACCCATAAGCTTTAGGAAATCTCTCCTATTGCTTGATTCCCCACCTGTCTCGCTGATAGGAAGGTATTCTGGAAACTCCGATTCGTTTTTCTTCACGAAGTCAGCATCGTTAGATAGTTGCTCGATGCCCTTCCAGTATGTTTTTTGATTTTCTTTCATTGTATATCAATCAGAAATCGCGAATTCAATTTTATTAATAGTGGCACTTAGCACATTCCAAACCACCGATGTCAGCTACTTTCATTGGCGTACCTGAGTTATTGTTGTGCAACTCAACCAATTTATCGTAGTAACCATTGCCTTGAGTATTCAAGCTGGTATTTCTGTGACAGTCGATACACCATCCCATAGTAAGTGGAGCATGTTGCTTCACTACAGCCATTTCCTGAATCTCACCATGACAAGTTTGGCATTCAATACCACCAACCTTCACGTGTTGTGAGTGGTTGAAGTAAGCCAAATCAGGTAGGTTATGAATTCTCACCCACTCTATTGGCTTGCCACTCTCTTGAGCAGCGTAAAGTTTTTGAATCTCAGGCGAATCAGTCTTAATGAAGCTGTGGCAGTTCATACAGATATTCACCGATGGAATGTTGGCCGATTTTCCAATCTCAACACCAGTATGGCAATACTGACAAGCGATTTCATAATCGCCAGCGTGAATTTTGTGAGAGAAGGCAATAGGCTGCTCAGGCTGATATCCTTGCTGCACACCCACTGTATAAAGGCCATCTATTACGTTTTTGGCAGCCAAAGCAATTACCAGGAAGGTAATGATTCCAATGACTGTCGGGCTTTTAACAAAAGCCACCAGACTAAATCCTTCATTAACAACATCTTCGTCAGCTTCAGACAATCCTTCTTTGTCTTGAAGATATCTCTTCAACACGCCTATGATGATCACTAGAACCACAAGGATCAGAATCAGAACTACAACCAACGCTGCTACGATAATATTGAGATAGCTTGAAGGAACACCGGATCCACCAGCAGCGGCTCCCGATCCATCAGCTGCAACAGCAGTATCCTGGGCTGGAGGATTTTCCTCAACATTCCTTACATAGGCCATGATTGACAATATCTGGGCATCTTCCAGATCGTAAGGCGCCATCGGCACTTTGTTAAACTCATTGAATAGAGCAACGGCCTGAGCATCTCCAGCTGCTACAAGCGCTTGAGAGTTTTTCACCCACTTGTAAATCCAGTCAATCTCTCTTCTGTCGTAAACTCCAGCCAGAGCCGGACCCACCAACTTAGATTCTACCTTGTGACAGGTATTACATTGATATTCACTGAATAGCTGCTCTCCCTGAGAAATAATTTCAGGATCAGTTGGAACAGCATCTCTTTGGGCGAAAACCTGCTTCCCAGAAAAAACAAAACAGCATACTAGGAGGCATGCTGTCGCATAACGGACAATGGTTGTTTTGGCTACCATGTAAAGTCTTTTTTTAATCACAGATTGTCTCAGTTGTAGAAACACGTGGCAAAGGTAGTATCGGACGTCCTTATTTCAAATAAAATTTTAAGAGTGAATTACTCAATTCCTGCCGTCAATATGTCAATATAACATATTGATTAACAGAAGATTGAATCTATTATAAGGAGTGATTAATTTATTTAGAATCAATATAAATAGTAAGCAATATTGAACCAACTGAAACCTTTTGATTTGTCCGATTTAGGACTGTCAAGGAATGGATAAAATCAAAAATATCTGTAAAAATATTTTAATACAGAAGTGGAGAGCAACAAGACCTATTCACCTAAATCATGTAAAATACTTGAAACCAAATGGATAGTTAATCATATAGGTTCTACACCTATTGACAGATATAAATCTGATAGAGATGAACAAAATGACGAGATCTCAATCGTCTCAATGACCCAATCTATAATAGAATTCAAATACAACGTGAAAATCTAGCTTTATCAGGTACGTGCAGAAAGGTTTTAAAGTCGATTAACTAATCAAAAAAGGGTAGCCTTTTGACTACCCTTTTCCTGAGGCGTGAGCGGATTACTCGTACCCACTGGCATACCCCACTACCCCTCGTGAATCTCCGCTGCGCTACGATTTCGAACCGCTGTACAAGGTTTTGCAGACCTCTGCCTTCCCGATAGCTATCGGGAACTCGGCAACAGCTTAAAACAGTAATCAAATCGATAAGTATCCAGATGTCTGGGTGCAATACTTATTGGAAATTAGCAATGAATCAGTAGCAGGTAATAAAAAAGGGTAGCCTTTTGACTACCCTTTTCCTGAGGCGCTGAGCGGATTCGAACCGCTGTACAAGGTTTTGCAGACCTCTGCCTAGCCACTCGGCCACAGCGCCATTTTATGTTAATTCAAAATACTTTGCTTTAAACCTCTGCCTTTCCGATAGCTATCGGGAACTCGGCCTCAGCGCCATATTTTGGAAGCGCAAATTTAGAGATAATCACCAATTGCGCCAATAAATCTGAAACTATGTCAGATAAAAAAGCATCCCGATTTCTCGGGATGCTTTTAGTATATCTACAACTGATTAAGCCTCAGTCGATTCTTCTGCGTCATCGGCAGCCTCTTCAGTTTTGGCAGCCTTTTTCTTAGCATCGGCAGCTTTCTTCTCATTAGCTTTCTTGGTGTTATCTTCCATTTCAGCTTTCAATGCAGAAAGTGCATCCAAGTCACCTAGCGTAGCAGACTCTACAGGAGCCATTTTCGCTTTCGGTGCACCACCACTCTTCTTCTTAGGAGCTGGTTTCTCAGCTGCCTCAGGGTTGTGAATGTTAGTGTGAGACATTACAATTCTCTTATCATCTTTAGAGAATTCAACTACAGCGAAATCAAGAGTTTCACCTACCTCAACGTTAGAACCGTCTTCTTTCTTAAGGTTTCTGTTAGTAGCAACACCTTCAAGACCGTAAGGCAACTCAAGAGTAGCACCTTTATCGTTCTTAGAGATTACAGTAGACTTGTGTACAGAACCCGGAGTAAATACTGTTTCGAAAGTATCCCAAGGATTCTCTTCTAGCTGCTTGTGACCAAGAGCCAATCTTCTGTTTTCGATGTCCAACTCAAGAACCTGAACTTCAAGCTCATCACCTACTTTCACGAATTCAGAAGGGTGCTTGATTTTCTTAGTCCAAGAAAGATCAGAAACGTGTACCAAACCATCGATACCTTCTTCTAGCTCAATGAACAAGCCGAAGTTAGTAAGGTTTCTAACGATGCCTGTGTGGTTAGTACCTACACCGTATTTAGTCAATACGTCAGACTTAGTCCAAGGATCTTCAGTCAATTGCTTGATACCCAAAGACATTTTTCTTTCCTCTCTATCAAGAGTCAATACTACTGCTTCTAGCTCATCGCCAATGCTGATGAAGTCTTGAGGGTTTCTCAAGTGCTGAGACCAAGACATTTCAGATACGTGGATCAGACCTTCAACACCTGGAAGAAGCTCTAGGAAAGCACCGTAATCTGCAACATTTACAATAGAACCTTTCACTTTAGAACCTACCTCAATAGTAGACTCTAGTTTATCCCAAGGGTGCTCAGTCAATTGCTTCATACCCAATGAGATTCTTTTCTTATCATCATCGAAGTCAAGAACAACAACGTTCACTTTCTCGTCAAGGCTCAATACCTCAGACGGATCGTTGATTCTACCCCATGAGATATCAGTAATGTGAAGTAGACCATCAACACCACCCAAGTCGATGAATACACCGAAGTTGGTCATGTTCTTGATCACGCCTTCTAGTACCTGACCTTTCTCAAGGTTCTCAAGAATCTCAGCTTTTTGTTGCTCTAGATCTTTCTCGATCAATACTTTGTGAGATACTACAACGTTGTCGTTAGAGTAGTTGATTTTCACAACTTTAACCTCCATTTTCTTACCTACGAAAACATCGAAATCTCTAATTGGCTTCACATCGATTTGTGAACCTGGAAGGAATGATTCTACACCGTAGATATCTACGATCAAACCACCTTTGGTTCTTCTCTTCACGAAACCTTCAATTACTTTATCGTTATCCAGACCGTCTTGGATAAGCTCCCAAGCTCTAACGATTTTGGCTTTTCTTCTAGAAAGTACAAGCTGACCAAGAGCGTTTTCTTGCTCTTCGATGTATACTTCAATCTGATCACCAACTTTCAAATCTGGAGTATCTCTGAATTCAGAGGCACTTACCAAACCATCTGATTTGTAACCGATGTTCAACACAACGTCTCTGTCACCGATAGAAACTACAGTAGCCTTAATGGTCTGCTTTTCTTCGATAGAGTTCAAAGTGTCTTCGTACATCGCAGACAACTCTTCTTTTTTCTTCTTAGAGTAGCCTTCTCCAAAACCTCTGGTTTCGAAATCTTCCCAGTTAAAGTCACCGGCTTCAGCTTTAGCAGCCTTAGGTTTTGATTCTTTTTTTGCAGCTTTTTCTTCTGAAGCAGGCGCTTCTTCTACTGCAACTTCTGCTTGAGGAGTAGTTTGTTCTTCTACTGCCTCAGGTGCTTTTTGTTCTTCTGACATGATATTATCGCTCTGTGATTACTCCATTTCGCTGCCCAGAGCGCTCAGCGAAGGATTTTTGTTCAACATCTCCGGTAAACCGGAACCGCTTCGTCCGAAACGGACTGCAAAGGTAAGGATTAATTTGATATTGAAATAATTTGTTGATTTGATAATTGGAGTGGAGCTGGAAGCTAGAGGCTTGAAGCCGGAAGTCCGAAGTTGGAGGTCAGAAGCTGGAGGCTGGAAGCGAGATGCTTGAAGCTGTGAACAACTTCACTTCTCGTCCTGCGCGAAGCCAAAGGATCGGCCTGAATGAAGGCTAGCCATTCAAAACACGAAGCTAACCTCACAGTCTTCAGCCAATTTCTCTAAATTCGCCAGCCTAAAATCTAAGATCATGTCAGAGTTTCCTCCTTGCCCAGAATGTAAATCGCCTTATGCCTACCCTACCGGGCAATCACTCATGTGCCCAGAATGTGGTCACGAATGGAAACCGGGTGAAGAGGCAGCTGAAGACGAAAATATAGTCAAAGACTCCAATGGCAACGTTCTGGTAGATGGTGACTCTGTAGTGGTGATCAAAGATCTACCGGTAAAAGGCATGCCAAAACCGGTAAAGGCCGGCACTAAAGTAAAGAACATCAGATTGGTGGAAGGCGACCACAATATCGACTGCAAAATAGACGGCTTTGGCTCTATGGCCCTGAAGTCTGAGTTTGTTAGAAAAGCGTAAAGTAGGAAGACGGAGGTCGGAAATTGCGCTAGTTCGCAATGTAGTGCGGATTCCTCTTATCCTTTAGTAACACATCATGTGTCACGGAAGATAAGCACTCACTGCAAGTGAGCGCTAGTTAGAGGACGGAGGAGGATTTACTCTATTGGTTCCAAGATCTATTTTCTTAATAATCAGGCTTTTTGCAATATTGTATATCCATTTCTAAACTATGCCATCATGAGAAGCACACCAATCTTTATAATACTCACTTTATATTTAGTCTCCTGCTCAGGTGGTTCTGACAATCCAAGCACACCCAATCAACCATCTATTTCAGGTACTGTTTCAGGTGATGGGAATGTAGCAGGCATTACTATTAATATTAGCAACTCCAGTGTTGTCACCGATCAAAGCGGAAACTACGCAGCAGAGGTTAGCAATGGAACTTATGAGGTAGTGCCTGAAGAAGACGGTTATCTATTCGAGCCTGAGAGCCGAACAGTAGTTGTTTCTGATGCACCTCAAGAGAATGTCGATTTTATTGCTCATACCACGGACGACATCATGGCCTTTAACTTAAGTTGGGATCTTTTAAACCCTTCGGTGCAGAATGTAGAAGAAAACACCTCTTCTAAACTGAATTTAGCATTAGCGGAAAATGCTCTTTGGTATGAAGGCAATCAGGGTGGACTCGTGTATCGTTATGTAAAAGGTAATTTCACACTCTCCGCAACCGTATCTGTACGAAAAACCAGCGATGCCGACAGCCCTGTTGAATGTGATGTTTGTCTGGGAGGATTGATGGCGAGAAACCCGAATAGCTCACAAGGTCAAAACTACGTTCATATTGTCTCCGGAAATACCCCGCAAGGTTTGGGATACGAAACAAAGAACACAACTAACAGCGCCTCACCTTTTGAAGCAAGTGCCGATGGCACTACCGACCACGACCTACGCATATGCCGAGATGGCAGTACTTTTAGGCTATATCAGCGTACCGTAGGAACAAGCACCTGGAACCTTGCCGCTACTTACGATAGACCCGATCTACCAGCTACTCTTCAGGTTGGTTTCAATATTTATACTGCCCAAAGTGGGGCGCTGGCTGACCTTAGAACAATCTTCGAAAATGTTCAGCTACAGACATTTGAGGGTTCACCGGGTTGCCAATAGAATTATAAGGGATCACACTAGTTTGCAATGTAGTGCGGACTTATTTTATTCAAAGTAATATAGCACAGCATGTGCCTTGGAAGATAAGCACTCACTGCAAGAGAGCGCTAGTTAGATACAAAACATTCAATAACTCAATTCACTCCTAAATACTTGAGCCATTCTTCCGATGTAAAGCCACTAAAGTTTCTTACGAACATTACATAAGAAGGCTTAAAAGGCTTGGAAGCTAATGGCATTTCGGCCTCTTCCGGAGTCTTGTCTCCCTTAATTGAATTACAGCGCTGACAGGCTGCCACCAGGTTGGTCCAGGTAGATTTACCTCCGCGAGATTTAGGAAGCACATGATCAATGGTCAGGTCTTTGCTTTTTCCGCAGTATTGGCACTTTTGCCTGTCACGCTTGAAAACGTTTTGGCGGGTTAGAATAACACTCTTAAAAGGAATGAAAATGTATTTCTGCAATCGGATCACCGAGGGCATGGGGTGTTCAGAATCTATAGAGCGAAGCTTAGTCTGAGGATCGTCATGGACCAATTCAGCCTTTTGAAGATAGAGCAGCAAGAAGGCTCTTTCTGCCGAACAAACGGATAGTGGTGAAAAGTCCTGATTCAATACCAATACCCGTCTCATTATCTAAGTTATTATCCGTTTTAGCTTATAGAAATGATGAGTATAAGCATTTTTCTCCAGATTTTTAATTCCTTTCTCGTCCAAATCATCTATCCGCACCTTACCCGAAGCATGAATTATTTTTCCATCTTCCATTAACAGACCTACGTGATTCATCTTGCCTTCGGCATTGGTAAAGAAGGCCAGATCTCCCGCCTTTCTTTCTTCAAAGCTTACTTCCTTGCCTTTTAGTATCTGCTGGGATGAGTCTCTCGGTAGCGTATAGCCACCAGTTTTAAACACAATCTGTGTAAAGCCAGAACAATCAATGCCGAAAGGAGATTTTCCTCCCCATAAATAAGGAGTATTCAAGTATTTAGTCGCTTGATTGAGGATAGTGTTCATGCCCCATTTCTGATAAAGGGTTTTCGATGTGCCGTTAAAGGCTACATTCTCTTCATCCTTGAAAATTGGATTATTGAGTAGCGGTAAAACCGAACCGGCCACTATATGATTGATTTGTTGTTTAAAAAGTATCTTGGAAACCAGGTCTATACAAACCTTATATTCAGTCTCGCAGATCTGCTCGTAATATTCTTTCGAGATATGGTGATGTTGTTTACGGTCAATCCAGCCTTCATAATCATCGAAGGCATTTTTTACCATAACCCACTTATTATCTTCGGACTCTTCAATAACTACATAGTGTTCTCCGAATAGCAATTGAGAGATCATTTCCGAAGCATCGGAAGGTTCGGCTCGCATAGGCACCAAACTCAATCGCTGAACACCATAGTCAATTACATCCATTAGAATTTCATTCGTTGAAGATCGCGCTTTACATCACGCTCTTTGATGGAGTCGCGCTTATCGTGCAGCTTCTTACCCCTAGCCACAGCAATTTCCAATTTAGCAAAACCTCTGTCATTTATAAACAGTCGAGTCGGGATGATAGACATACCCTTTTCTTCAGTTTTGCCAAGCATCTTTCTCAGTTCCTGCTTATTGAGTAAAAGCTTCCTTTCTCTAGTCTGATCGTGGTTGTAGTGCGTTCCTTGAGCATATGGGGTAATATGCATTTGCTTCACCCAAAGTTCTTCTCCTTTAAAATAGCAGTAAGCATCGGCCAAGGTGGCTTTACCCTCTCGAATAGATTTAATTTCGGTACCCATTAACTGCATACCTGCCACGTATTTATCTATAAGCTCGTATTCATATCCTGCCCTTCTATTCTTAATATTGATACTATTAGAAAACCTATTCTTATCCTTGCTTGCCATCCTTCTCTAAACTACTGAATATCTCTTTTATCTTACTCTTAAGCAGAATTTTTTGTCCTGTTTTACCTTCGGCCACCAAACGGCCTCCACATCTAACCTCGATTTTACAAATCAGTTCATTTTTCTGCTGTGAAGCTACCTCTGCGGAAAAACTCAACTCATCACCCACCAAAGCCGGTGAACGATGCTCAACGTTTACAAAAGTACCAATACCCTCTTCATGCTCTTCCTTCATCTCCAGCACAAACAACCTACTAGACCATTCCATTTCTCTGGCCAAGGTAAAAGTTGAACAAACCGGATGAACCACTCCAGGTTCAAATTGAGCTACATCTTCCGGCTTAACCGTGTAGTTATGAATTTTGGTGTCTCCTGGTTTGAAAATGTTTTTCATAATTATCATTGGTACCCACGATTGAAATCGTGGACTAGAATTTCATTCTTGGTAATGCGCTCACACTTTGGTCTACAAACTCTCCTTCGAGGAATTTGTAATGGCCTGCCATCGCAATCATCCCGGCATTGTCAGTACAATATTCAAAGGCAGGAATGAACACATCCCAATTCTCTTCCTCGGCCATTTCAGTTAGTCGGTTTCTCAAACCACTATTGGCTGAAACCCCTCCTGCGATAGCTATCTGGTTAACCCTATATTTCTTCGCTGCTTTTCTCAATTTCTGCAAAAGCATATTAATCAATGTCTTTTGTACACTAGCGGCAATATCCGCTTTGTTCTCTTCAATGAAGTTCTCATCTCCCTTCAATTGATCTCTCAAAAAATAGAGCACAGCCGTTTTAATTCCGCTAAAGGAATAATTCAAGCCCTTCATTTCCGACTCAGGAAAGCTATAAGCTTCAGGATTACCTTGCTGAGCGAGTTTATCTACCATTGGCCCTCCCGGATAACCCAAACCCATCATTTTAGCCACCTTATCAAAGGCCTCACCTACTGCATCATCTTGTGTTTCGCCAACAATCTGCATATCCAAAAAGCTTTTCACCAGCACAATTTGGGTATGACCTCCACTCACAGTAAGGCATAGAAAAGGAAATTTAGGCTTTGGTTCATCTATGAAATGGGCCAGTATATGCGCTTGCATATGGTTCACCTCAATAAGCGGCACATTAAGTGCCATGGCCAAGCCTTTGGCGAATGAAGTGCCCACCAAAAGTGCCCCCATTAAACCAGGGCCTCTTGTAAAGGCAACCGCACTTATTTCTTCTGTGGAAATGGCAGCATTTTTGAGCGCTTGATCTACTACTGGCACAATATTTTGCTGATGAGCACGGCTTGCCAATTCAGGCACCACACCTCCATAATTTTCGTGCACCGATTGCGTTGCGACTATATTATTGAGTACTTTGCCATTGACTGCCACAGCCGCAGAAGTCTCGTCACAAGATGATTCGATGGCCAGGATTTTGATATCGGAAGAAGGCATTGAAGGAGAAAATTAAAAGATCGCAAGTTATTAAAAAACGGATTGTCAAATCAATCCTTTGGATCATTGCCACTCCTTTCATTTTGTTGGCACTGGTTGCCTTGCTCATTAACCTCCCACCTATTCAGAATTACATCATTGACAAAGCCACCACTTACCTTACTGAAGGCACTGGTTACAAAACCGAAATTGGTTATGCCAGAATTAAATGGTTTAACTCAATAGC
>JABXIP010000024.1 GCA_013373005.1 Cytophagia bacterium
TAATGATCTTCGGAATTGAGTGCCATGAATAATACATCTTGGTAAACAAATGAGTAATAGGTCTTGCCGTACATCTGCAACCATTTATCTTCCATTACCTTATTCGTGATGTCGTGATTACCTGGTACGTAGAAGAAAGGCATCTGAAGCTGATCTATAAAGCCATTGAATTCTGTCCATTCTCTGTCGAGCACTTCTTCATTGGTGGTGTATCCTTCGATTAAGTCACCAACCGACATCACAAATTCAGGCTGAAGGAGATTAAGTTTTTTCACCCCATCTAAAAACACGCCAGGTCTGTGTCCACCGGTTCTATCGGTAACTATGGCAAATTGAAAGTTGCCGGGTTTGTTGTTTAGGTCTAGGCTGGTGTAAGGCTTGGGTCCCTCAATGGATTCGATTTTAATTCCGGGTTTTTGTGCCAGCGTAGCAATGGAGATAAAGGTGAGTATAAGGATGAACAGGTTTTTCATGTCATAGGTCAATTGATAATTCAAGTTATCATTCCAACATGTTATCTACGATTTGCTATTGTTATGCTTTGATTATCAATTAGCAGAAATTCAGTAGATTAGGTAATTCTTCGACCAAAACATGATCCGCAAACCCAACTTCAAGCTCAATTGGAAATATGCCTTGGGTGTTCAGCCCAAAATATCAGCGCAATCCATAAATCAAACCAATCAGCGATTCAGACACTATGCTCAACTTCCTCAGAAAACTCAGGCGTAAGAATATGAATATCAAATATCTCAAATATGCTGTGGGAGAAATTGTCCTTGTGGTTATCGGGATTTTGATAGCCCTCCAAGTGAACAATTGGAATGAGGAAAGAAAAGAAAGAAAGCTCGAACAAAGAATTATAGCAGGTCTTCTTGAAGAAATGAGCCTAAACAGAGATTTGTTAGTTGATTCTTACAAAACTCATCGGTTTCATGACTCTACCCTTAACGCTTTGATCATGAATCCTGAATCATCTAATCTGGAAGAGCAAATAAAGAATATCATCAACTTCACTTATTACAGAACCACTGATTTCAGAAATGGGAATGTACAATCGATCCTTTCTGAGCATGGTCCTTCCATCTTGACCAATGATACGCTTAGGAATTTTGTGGTTTCTTGGGAAGACATGAAGAATGATATTTTGGAGAACGAAAAGATCGAGGAAAATATGATCCATCAGCGTATTTATCCATTCTTATCTCAGAATTTCGATTTCGGATTAATGTTTAAATCATTTTCTGGAGACGCTACATCTATGCAAAGAATGAGTGAGGAAGGTCCCTCACTAGTAAAGACCTTGTTAGATAACAAGGAATTTCAAGGCATTATTATGCAGCGAAAGTTCAATGAAAGTGGGGTGCAATCAGATATGTACAACACTTTGGCTGAACTTGATACTGCTATTTCCGTTGCTAAAAGAATTGTCAAATGATCAACTTCCTAAGAAAATTGAGAAGAGAAAACATGGATGGTAAGTATATCAAATATGCCGTTGGGGAGATTTTTTTAGTAGTAATCGGCATACTTATCGCCTTGGGTATAAACAATTGGAATGAAAACAGAAAAGCGGCCAACTTCGAACAAGAAATTTTGGAAGAAGTTTTAGCAAGTTTATCTAGAGATGCTACCGAACTATATCAGCTTCAAATTTCATTCGAAGAAGCCGATGCTTCCATTCACAAAACATTGTTGTTTGCCGAAGGGAGCAGAGATAAATCACAAAGAGATAGCATACCTTATTGGCTAGGGAAGTTTATGAGTTTTGATCGGTTTAATCCATCATCAAGTGTATATGAGGTGCTCAAATCTCAAGGCCTTCAGAATATCACCAATAAAGGTTTAAGACTACTCATTGCAGAATACTACGATGAAGCTATCCCTGCTATCGTTGAGGCATTGCGGGACGTAGAGGATGAATTCGAATCGAGTATGATTAATCATATCAAGGCTGAATTTCGTGATTTTAGGTTTCAAGAAATGGCTTTGCCAAATGATATTGATGCTTATCTGAATGACCACAGAAATATTGTTTACTTCAAGATATTTCGAGATAACCGTAATGGATCTTTGGACGATTTAGCCTATGGAATTGGTTTGAACAAGGAAATTCGTGTTAGGATACAACAAGAAATTAACTGAAACCGAGAGTAATAATGATCAACTTCTTTAGAAAACTTCGGAGAGAAAACATGAATACCAGTTATTTCAAGTATGCCATTGGTGAAATATTCCTTGTGGTGATAGGCATCCTTATTGCCTTGAGCATCGACAATTGGAATGAAAATAGAAAGGAGGGTATTCAATTAGAAGGTTATTTGAAAACCATTGAGAAGAATATTAAGGCAGATACGGTAGAAATCAATCTAATGCAACGCAGGTATGTTCAATTCAATGGGTATGCGATGAAGTTCATCGAAATGATTTTCAAGGATGAGGTGGATGAACAAGTTATTGGCAATGCCATGAATTTATTGGCAGAGCGATACATCATCATAGATCAGTCAGGTTTTGAATCTTTAAAAAGCTCCGGTGCTATCAAAGACCTGCAAGGAACCGCTTTGGAGGACGCGCTATTTAGCTACTATAATGCTTATAAGGATGCCCGTCAGGAAGAAGAAAGCTTGAATAATTTTATAGAGACGCTCGAGGCGAAGTTGTTCGATATGGACTCTAAGATAATTGTTGATGTACTCAGGTGGGGGTTAGTTGTCGATATTAAAGACAAAGGAAACTTCTCAATGCCAAAAGATAAGATGTTAGAAGCATTGGCTGAAAATCCTCACTTAATAGGCATCAATCAACGCATGGCCGATGAAGATAGTCCTAGGTATAAGGACATGCTGAAACATGCCAATAAGGTGCTCGAACTCATTGGAAAGGAACTTGCTCAGTAGCTTTTTCCACTGCCTTCTCGATTAATTGAGTTTAGCTTCAGAGGTTAAACAAAACATTATGTTTTTAGAGAAACGCTCCAATGAAGATCAGTTTCGCGAAGGGAAAACTCCTTGAATGGCAATAATGTAATTAATGGCTTGATAAGGTTGTCTAATATCTATTGGTTGTGGATTTATTTCACTGACGAGAGTTGTTGAACTACGCTCCGATGAGTTTAAAACACCAATAGCATTTGGCTCCCCTCCTGATTCTTTCGTGTCGATCTCGGCAATATTGACCCCATGACCATGGCTTGGCACTTGTTCAGTGGTTAAGGTAATTGTTTCTAAACCTCCTTTTTGACCTAGTCTGTAAGTACTTAGACCTGGGCCTGAACCAGGATGCAACGGAACCCTACCCCTAAGGTCAGGTAGGGCAAAAGTGGTTCTGCCATCTCCTCCATAGGTGGTTCCTAAAATGGAGAATAATGCTTGATTTTGAGAGATAGGTAATAATTGACCATTACAGAAAGCCCAACCCCTTGGAGCAAAGGTTCCGGCAAACATAATTACCTCACCTAGCAATGGTTCTACAGCTAGTTCGGAATTCATAGGATAATCTGCCTTTTTGAGATTTTCTCGACCAACGGAACTAGTCAAAAGTATGGTTACGAGAAACAGGTTTATACCTATCAATAATCCGGTTTTAAAGTTCTTTTTTAGCATCATTACTTTTTTGGTTGAAAAATAAATACACTGATGATCAGGCTATTACAAATTAGATAATTAGTAGAGAAATAACAATGCTCTCAATTTGTCCAGAGGCTGGCTCATGGCATTGAAAGGTAATGCCACCTCTTTAAGCTCGGATATTGAATATAGATCCTGAGTCTTTGAAGCCATTGTTGATATAAAAGTGGCTGCTGAACGAGCCAGAAAAGCACTTTGGTCGCACCGAAATCATCCTGAAGTCAAAAAGGAGAACTTCAGAATTCTTCAAAAGCACACTATTCCGGGTCCGAGAATGCAGTGACCTATACCCAATTGATTTTGTACGTCATGCTGAACTTGTTTCAGCATCTATTGACAAAAGACCCTGAAATATATTCAGGGTGACGAAGACTTATGGTAGAACTATTCTAGTCGATATCAGTTATCTCCTCAATGAAAAAAGGTCAACTTCCAACTAAGGGTTGCCCCGTTTGTAATCGCCCATTTGAGTGGCGTAAAAAGTGGCGAGACTGTTGGGAAGAGGTGATCTATTGTTCGGAAAGGTGTAGGAGAAACCGGAACCGTCATGCTGAACTTGTTTCAGCATCTATTCA
>JABXIP010000438.1 GCA_013373005.1 Cytophagia bacterium
CAACCGGAATCTGAAGAGCTTTATGAGCGAAGCCAAACCTATTACTTCTATGCTATTGATCCATCTGAAGAATGTGACGGCACTGCATCTGACGACCCTAGGATTCTAAGCATCCGTTTTACTGCCTTGGGAATAGCTAACGAGGTAGATATCAGGTAATGAAAACATTTACTGGAAGATTATTTCAGGCTTTTCTTTTTTTTAAGAATATAATTTCTCGAATTCAAATTAATTCATAACTTAAAGACAAGATTATCAGGCTAAAAGTGTTATTGACCATCGTGCAATCGTTTACACTGCCGTGTCAGTAAGATAAATTAGCTTAGGTTAGTTTTAGTTTTATAGGTAGTTTAGGTGAAGGTTAGCTCCTCCTCAGGCTAACCTTCCACCTTTTTCAGACGGACTTCATAATCGAATATCTCAATCTTCCCGGCCTTGTAAAGACCTCCCAAAACTCGCTTAAAGTTCTTTTTACTAATACCGAACTGATCCTGGATTTCTTCTGGTGTGCTTTTGTCACCGAGGTCTAATACCCCATCATTCTCTTCTATCGCCTTAAGTATGTCATCGGAAGCGTCTGTCACGGCCTCATATCCTTTCTTTTGAAGGCTTACGTCTATCTTACCGTCTTCACGAATGTGCTTAACATATCCGACCTTATTATCGCCTAGCTTAATCTTCTCGAAGATTTCATTGTTATATATCAGGCCAACAAACTCTCCATTAATAATTACCTTATAGCCGAGATCTGTTCTCTGCCAAATCACAAGTTTTACCTCCTGACCTTCTTCCAAACCTTCAGCCTTTTCATTCAAAAATGGGGCAATCTTGGTGGTTCCAATCATTCGATTGGTTTTGTAATCCAGGAGAATCATAACCGCGTAGGTACCTCCTTCTCTCAAATCGGCCTGCTGCTCTTTGTTGGGAATAAGCAGATCTTTCTCTAAACCGTTATCTACAAAGGCTCCAAAATCTGTTACCTGTTTCACCTCAAGCCCTACAATATCTCCTACCTGACCCTTTGGCCAGCGCGTTACGGCAACAGGTCTAGACATATGATCTGTGTAAACAAATACTTTCAGTTGATCACCAACTGCATATTCTTCAGGAAGGTATTTGGAAGGGATCAAGACCTCCTCCTTACCATCGGTCAGATAGCAGCCAAACTCAACTTCTCTGGCTATTTCCAGCTCCTGAATTTTTCCTATTTCCATATCAAATGTCTATTGCAATTCGTATTTTCAAATGAATTCACAAAAGTACCATATATCCTCGGCTATTGGGCTATATCAAATTGAAACAATTCACACACTATTCTCTTCTTGCCATTCTATGCCTTTGCTGTTTGAACCTTCATGCTCAGAAAAAGCCTTATTTGGCTTCTGAAGCATTTGATGGTAGCATTCGTGGTAATGAGCGCTTTCGTGTGGCCTTCTACAATGTTGAAAACCTGTTCGACTATTTTGACGACAGCACCACGCTGGACGATGAGTTTTTACCGTTTGGTGGAAATCACTGGACCAAAGCACGCTACCAGGAAAAACAGCAAAAACTGGCTAAAACCATTATTGCCATGGGTGGCTGGGAAGCCCCTGAACTGATTGGTTTCTGCGAAGTAGAAAACCGATATGTGCTCATTACTCTCACACAATTCACCCCACTAAAGGCTGCGGGATATGAAATCATTCATCAGGATTCCAAAGACAGTCGCGGTATTGATGTGGCTGCCATTTACAGACCTGACAAATTTGAGTTGCTGGACTATCACTACTACCAACTCAAGTTCCCATTCGACACGGCCAGCAGAACCAGAGATATTCTGCATATCATTGGCAAGTTACCTAACCAAGACACGCTTCACTATTTTGTGAATCACTGGCCATCCAAGTTTGGTGGGGAATTCGAAACGCAGCCTAAACGCATGTTTGCTGCTGAGTTTATTCGGCACAAGGCAGACTCCATTATGCAGGTTCAGCCCAATGCCAACATTATCATAACTGGCGACTTCAATGATGAACCTTATGAGGAAAGCATGGTAGATGGCCTGAAGGTTCAAACCGAACTAGATCAGGTTCAACCCACAGACCTATTCAACATGATGTACCCGATCCGTTACCTCACCGGCACACATAGCTTTGAAAATGAATGGGGCATTTTAGATCAGTTTGTAGTTAACGGCAATCTTCTGGACAATAAGAGAACCACTTTTATCAAGAATAAAACGGCACAGATTTTCGATATGAGCTATTTGATTATGGAGGGAGCCACTGGGGCTACACGCCCTTTCAGAACCTATCAGGGACCAGCCTATATTGGTGGCTATAGCGATCACCTTCCGGTGATTATGGATTTGGTACTGAGGAATAATGATTAGGCGTTCATTTTCTTCAAAAGCGCTTTCACCTCCTTCATGTCCGAATGCCTGTTCCCTTCTATCAAGGCAGAACTGTGGTATTCTCTGGCTTCTAACCTCAACAATTGACTGATGTTAGATGAGCGAATTCCACCGCCTGGCATTATGATAATGTCGTCATCAGCTTCTTCTAAAAGTTCTCCCAGCATATCGTAGCCTTGCATGGCTGAAGGAGCACAACCCGAAGTCAGCACTCGCTGAACTCCCAATTCCCGAAGGGTATCTAATGCTTCAAAAGGATTGCGGGTTTCATCAAAGGCGCGATGAAAAGTAACATCCATATAACCTGCCGCCTGCATCAACTCGTAGGTAATGCGCTCGTGGATTCTGCGTTCGTTGGTTAAGGCACCAATCACCACCCCTGCACAGTTTTTTTCAGCACAAAAGGCTACATCTTCCTTCATTTGCTCAATCTCCATAATAGAGTAATCGAAATTCCCCGACCGAGGTCGGATAAGTACGTAAACCGGAATATCTACCAGCTCCATCACCAGTTCAATGGTGCCTTTGCTTGGTGTAAGCCCTCCTACTGAAAGCTCTGCACACAGTTCTATTCTATCAGCTTTGGCCGAGTTGGCATTTAAGGCAGATTCTACACTTCCCGCACAAACTTCTAATAATGGCATAGTCTGTAATTCCGTTTTTGTAAACAATAAAAGTAGATGATGCGGTTATATTTGTGCAAACGTAAACTAACCTAAAACATAGAAAATGGAGAATATTTCAGTAATCGGCTCAGGCACAATGGGTAACGGCATTGCCCATGTTTTCGCTCAAAGTGGATTTAAAGTGAA
>JABXIP010000395.1 GCA_013373005.1 Cytophagia bacterium
CCTACATCAGTTGCCACCACCGGCACGCCACAGCTCATAGATTCAAGCACGGTAAAGGGGAAGCCTTCAGATATGGAAGTAAGTATGGAAATATCACCTTCACTGAAAATCAAATGAGGTTCACTATGGAAGCCCTTAAGGAAAAAGTTATTCTCCAGCTTTAGCTCCTTTATCAAATCCTCACATTTTTTGGTGTACTCAGGCACGGCATTCTTATCTCCATAAACCAGGTACTGCACATTCGGGATTTTCTCCCTCACCACAGCGCATGAGCGAATCATGGTGAGCACATCTTTCAACTCAAAAATTCTGGCCGCAGCCACAACGGTCGGAATGTCCTTTAGATGAGCTGGCTTCTCTCTAGGAGCAAACTTCTCATGGTCTACCCCATTATAAGTGATCTCAATTTTATCTTTCGAGGCCCCGTACATTAGCTCCCAGGTAATATTGAATTTGTTCACTGAAAGTATCTTATCTGCCTTGTAATAAGAAAGCCTAGTGACTGCCTCCGTGAGCTTGATGAGAAAATCCTTAATGAAGTAGCTGTAATCCGACCTGTTGATGTAGAGTAACCTTTCTCTTACATACACTCCATGCTCAGTGATCATCAGAGGAGTTCCATATCTGTATTTCAGCACTAGTGCCGGAATCAAAGGAAAACCGGAGAGTGTGATATGACAGAGATCTTGTTTTTTGATGGGAATGCTGAAAGGAATAAAGAACCTGTAAAGCCATCTCAATCCAACAGTAATATCGAAGAGCGTAGCAGCAAAAGAACCATCCTTATCGGTCTTTTGAGTAGTCTCATTTTTGAAGGCCTCCCAAACTGACTTATCCTGCATGGTTTCCTTGTAGTCGAATTCCTGAAAATACTCCCACATCTCATAGAACACCAAGTCCAACATGCGCATATTTTCAGTTTCGTCATAAACCAGCTGAATGAACTTCTCGAAAATGGGCACAAATCGCTCTTGAATTACAGTGGGAGTAGTATGCTCCTTTTTATTGACCACCTTATAATAGTCCTGGCTGTAGCTCATGTAATCCTGAGGCTCGTCCGGTGCCCAAAGTGGCACCTGAATTACTTCCTTTACCGTTGGGCTAAGTTTAAAGATAGGCTCAGGTTCAAAGCCGGCATTAATGGAATACAAGCTCCAATTAACATTAGAAACTCTTTCACAGAGCATGTGACTCCATGTTGAAATTCCACCGCCATAAAAGGGATATGTTCCCTCAGAGATGAGCAGTACGCTCAGTTTGTCCTTAGATAAATTCTCCAACTTTTTTAAAAAGCCGCGCTAGATACAAATTGTTTAACCATCTGATACCGACAGGCCCGAAAATATTTTGATGATAAGATATCCATCAGAATACAAAGGTCAAAACCGCTGATATCAGAATAAGATGAAGCTGATATAAGCAGGCTTACTAAGCTCTCCTGATTCAGCTGTTGTTGGAAGAGATTTATAAAAGAAGCGGCATTCCTAAACACCATGCAACCAACAAAAGCTCTTAAGCATCTACCAAATAGATCAAAACCAAACTCAAAATCAACCAACCATGATTAAGTCTTACCTCAAAACAACACTGCGGGCTATTCAGCGAAGTCCGCTTTCTTCATTTATCAATATTTTCGGTCTGGCTATGGCACTTGGTGTAGCCATTATGACCTATGCCTTCATAGATCTGGACCTGAGCATGGACCAGTTCCATGAAAATAAGCAAGAAATTTACCTGGCTACCGCCTATCTGGATAGAAGTGGCGATGTGAAACATCATGGCATAGTACCGGCACCCTATGCTGAAGTATTGAGAAATGATTTCCCCCAAATAAGCCAAGTGGTTAGGGTAGAAAGAAGAAATGGCATATTGAAATCTGGACCGAATGTCTTCAACGAAACCTTCACTTTTGCCGATCCAGACTTTCTGGATATGTTCACTTTCCCTTTGGAATATGGAAGAAAAGAAGCTCTAAACGAACCCAACAAAATCATCTTAAGTCACAATACAGCGGTCAAGTATTTTGGAGAAGAAAATGCTTTAGGCAAGGCCATGACCTTCGATTTTGAAGGGCTTAAATACACCTTTGAAGTAGCAGGAGTGGTTGAGGAATTCCCCAGAAGAGGCTCATTGGAATTCAACGTTTTGGTGAATTTCGGTCAGCTGGAAATTGTAGACAACGACTACAAACTGAGCGACTGGAGCAGATTCTTAGATGCAGTATACATCAGGACTAACTCTGAAGAGAATATAGATCAGATCGAAACTGGAGTACAGCAATATGTTTCGGTTCAAAATGAAGTTCAGAAAGACTGGCCGGCAACGGCTTTCTCTTTTGTTCCATGGACAGACCTATTTGTTCAAGCTGAAAGCATGAGCAGTGTATTGACTGGTGAAGGTGATTCGGTAGCCCGAATGGTATTGACAGTAATTGCCAGTTTTGTTTTGGTTTTGGCTGTTTTCAACTACATCAACATTGCGATTGTCTCGGCCACCAAACGTCTGAAAGAGATTGGAGTGAGAAAAGTAATGGGCGGAACCCGAAAAGCGCTGATCTTTCAGTTCCTGACCGAAAACGTAGTGCTCACGCTTTTCGCCCTGATTTTAGGTTTTATCATTGCTGTTACCATGCTCATCCCTGGTTTTGATAAGCTATTCGATATTGGGTTGGATTTTCATTACAACCAGCCTCAGCTTTGGCTATTTCTTTTTGTGTTGGTGGTTTTCACTGGTCTGCTCTCCGGTGCATATCCGGCACTGTACATCTCCAACTTTAGTGCGGTAAATATCTTCAGAGGAAGACTCAAGTTTGGTGGCAAAAACCGACTCACCAAAGTATTCCTCACCTTCCAATACATATTGGCATTGATTGCAGTTGTAGGTGGAATTCTCTTCACCCTGAATACAAACTATCAAAATGGACTGAGTTGGGGCTATAATCAGAACAATGTTATCTCGGCCTTTGTGAATGATGAAGCGGAGATCAAGCAGCTCATGAATGCCATGAGTCGCAATCCGAAGGTAGAAGAAATGTCGGCTTCTTATACTCACCTCAATAGAAGTACCTCCAGCAAAATCATTGAAGTGATTGACAAGAAATATGACATTCCATCGATGATTGTTGACGCCAATTACATCAACACCATGGGGCTGAAACTTATAGAAGGCAGGGAATTCGATAAGGCCAGGGAAAACGACTACCAGAATGTATTGGTAAATGAGAAAATGGCTAAGCTGCTGAACCCGGAAGGAGCTTTGGGTATGCAGTTTAAATCTGATAGTCTGAATTATACCGTAGTAGGTATTCTGGAAGACTTTCACCAATGGTCTTTCTTCGATCCGATTGAGCCGATGTTTATCAGACTGGCCAAGGAAGACGAATACCGCTATTTCTCCATGAGGGTAACTGAAGGCACTTTACAATCTTCATTTGAAGACATGAAGTCTACCTGGAGCGAACTTTTCCCAGAGAAACCATTTGATGGCTACTATCAGGAAACCTC
>JABXIP010000226.1 GCA_013373005.1 Cytophagia bacterium
CCGCCACGGCTGACATGACTTCCTAAGATTCGACCCGAAATCGCGGCATTGACCACGATCCTGCCGCGATGCCCGCCCGCTTGCGGTCGCGCGGGCGCGCCATGCTCCGTCCCGTCTCCGGCAGCGGCACGGCCCTCCGGCGGCACAGGCGACGGCCCCGAGCAGGGCCGGTGACCGGGCCCCGCGAGGGGCCCCTTCCGGGGCGATGCGATGACCGAGTGGCGGGCTACCCATATCGACGGCCGCGTGGGCGGGCTGGGCGCGATCCCGCCCGAGATCCAGTTCGACCCGGTGACCGGGCGGCTCTACCTGCACGCGGGCGCGGGGCAGGCGCGCGACGCCTTCGCGCTCGGCGGCAACGGGCTGCTCCGCTTCCTGGCGGCGCAGGCCGACGGCACCGCCGCGGTCGACCTCGCCGCCCGCGGCCTGGTGCTGCGGCTCGACGCGGCGCAGGTCGACCGGGTCGAGAGCGCCGCCGGGGCCGGATCCGCCGGCACCGGCGGCGTCACCTTCGGCCACTCCACCGATCTCTACGCCGGCCAGAGCGGGCTCGCCGCCGATCTCGCGCATCTGCTCGCCACCGGGGCCGGCGGCACGCGGTACTTCATCGCCGCCCTGCACGGCAGCCCGGGGCTCAGCGTGCTGACCCGCGACGCGGGCGGCGACCTCACCGAACTCCGCTACCAGGGCGACCGCGACATCGCCTATCTCTCAGACCCCGTCGCCATGGTCTCGGTCGAGACCGCCGAGGGCACGCTGGTGCTTGCCACCTCCTCCTCGGAGGCCGGGCTCAGCAGCTTCACCCTGCGCCCCGACGGGCGGCTGGTGCTGCGCGACAGCATCGGCGCCGCCGACGGGGTCGGCATCAACACCCCCACCGCGCTGGCGGTCGCCGAGGTCGGCGGCAAGGTGATGGCGCTGCTGGGGGCCGCCGGCACCGGCACGATCTCGGTCTTCGAGGTGGCGGGCTCGGGCGCGCTCCGCCACGTGGGCCAGGCCCTCGACGACAGGGGCAGCTTCTTCCAGGGCTTGTCGGTGCTGCGCACCGCCACCCTCGACGGCACGGTCTACGTGGTGGCGGGCGGCAGCGACGACGGGCTCACGCTCTTCAGCCTGCTGCCCGACGGCCATCTGGTGGAATTGCAGAGCCTCGCCGACAGCACCGCGCTCGGGCTCGACAACGTCAACGCGCTCGAGCTGGTGGCGGCGGAGGGCGTGCTGCACGCCTTCGTCACCTCCGAGACCGGGACCGGCGTCACCCACCTGAGCTGGGCGCCCGATCCCGACGACGGCCAGCACCTGGGCGGCGACCGCTCCGAGGCGCTCTCGGCCGGGGCCGGGGACGACCTGCTGTTCGACGGGGCGGGCAGCGACACGCTCACCGGCGGCACCGGGGCCGATCTCTTCGTGTTCGCCGCCGACGGCAGCCGCGACGTGATCACCGACTTCACCCCCGGGCAGGACATGGTCGACCTCTCGGGCTGGGACTGGCTCTATTCCACCGCGCAGCTCGAGATCACCGCCACCGCCACCGGCGCCGAGATCCGCTACGGCGACGAGCTGCTCGAGCTGCGCAGCGCCGACGGCCGCAGCCTCGGCTACGACGACTTCATGGAGACCGACATGCTGGGCCTGCCGCGGGTGCCACGGCCGGTGGTCACCACCGCGGGGCTGCCCTCGACCGAGCGCACCGGCGGCGACGGGGCCGACGTGCTCGACGGCACCATCGGCCACGACCGCCTGTCGGGGAGCGCGGGCAACGACACGCTCGCCGGCGGCGCCGGTGACGACACGCTGATCGGCGGCGACGATCACGACCGACTCTTCGGCGAGGCGGGCGACGACAGTCTCGACGGCGGCGCCGGGGCCGACAGCCTGCACGGCGGCGATCACGACGACAGGCTGCTGGGGGGCACCGGCGCCGACACCCTGCACGGCGACGGCGGGCAGGACCTGCTCGAGGGCGACAGCTCCACCGACCTGCTCCACGGCGGGGCGGGCGACGACGTGATGCACGGCGGCACCGGGGCCGACACGCTCTGGGGCGACGCGGGCAACGACACGATCTTCGGCAACACCGGGGTCGACGAGGTGCATGGCGGTCTCGGCGACGACTGGATCAGCCCCGGCGACGGGGTCGACATCGTGCATGGCGACGGCGGCAACGACACGGTGATCGGGCGCACCGGCTGGGACACGCTCTGGGGCGACGACGGCCACGACCACCTCTACGGCAGCGAGGGGCAGGACGACCTGCACGGCGGCGACGGCAACGACTACCTCTCGGGCGGCTTCGGCTACGATTTCCTCTGGGGCGACGCCGGTGACGACAGCCTCTACGGCAATCTCGGCAACGACAGTCTCGACGGCGGCGCCGGCAACGATGCGCTCTACGGCGCCACCGGCAACGACACGCTGCGCGGCGGCGCGGGCCATGACACGCTCTATTCCTCGCAAGGCGTGGACGAGCTCGAGGGGGGCGCCGGCGACGACCTGCTGTTCGGCGGCAGCCTCGTCGACAGCTTCCACTTCGCCCCCGGCCATGGCCATGACGTGATCGGCGATTTCGAGGCGCATGACCGGCTCTGCCTCGACGCGGCGCTGGTGGGGGGCGCCACCAGTGCGGCCGAGGTGGTGGCGCGCTTCGGCAGCATCCGCGACGGGATGGCGGTGCTGGATTTCGGCGACAGCGAGATCGTTTTCCCGACCGTGACCGACCTCGACCTGCTGGTGCACAGCATCGTGCTGGTCTGAGGATCCCCGCCCTGCCCCACCACTGCCCTGCCCCGTGGGCGCGGGTGTTTCGCGCGCGAAACTTTCGCAAGGGTTAACGCCCCGCCCGGCGCGGTGACGGGGTCTCAACCGCTTTTCCCGACCCTGCCCCGGCAAGACCTCCCTGCGGGGCCGCCCGGCGCGGCCGTCCCGACAGGACCGTCACGACAGACCGGGAGACCGCCGCAATGCCCGACACCCTGCCCAATCTGGGCCTGCCGCTGCTGGTGCCCTCGCAGGCCCAGAAGACGGTGACCCACAACGAAGCCCTGCTGATCCTCGACAGCCTCGTGCAGCTCGCGGTGCTCGACCGCGACCGGACCGAGCCCCCGGGCCTGCCTGCCCCCGGCGACCGCCACATCGTGGCCGCGCCCGCGGCGGCCGAGTGGTCCGGGCACGACCACAGCATCGCCACCATGACCGAGAGCGGCTGGCGCTACGACCTGCCCGCCCCGGGCTGGATCGGCTACGACCGCGACGCCGGCGCGCTGGTGCTCTTCGACGGCACCGGCTGGGGGCCGCTGCCCCTGCCCGAGCTCATCGCCAACCTCGCCGGCATCGGCGTGAACACCAGCCCCGACGGCAGCGACCGGCTCGCGGTCGCCGCCGATGCCAGCCGCTTCAGCCATGACGGCAGCGACCACCGGCTCAGGATCAACAAGGCGGCGCCGGCGGACACCGCCAGCGTGGTGCTGCAGAGCGGCTGGTCGGGCCGGGCCGAGATCGGGCTGGCCGGAGATGACGACCTGTCGCTGAAGGTGAGCCCCGACGGCACCGCCTGGACCGAGGCGCTGCGGCTCGACGCCGCCAGCGGCCATGCCACCGGCGCGGCGATCCAGCAGAGCGCCACCGACACCACCGCGGGCCGGCTGATGCGGGCGGACTGGGGCTATGGCCCCGGCAACCTGCTGGGCCCGGTGGGCGAGAGCGCCGGCATTCCCACCGGCGCGGTGATCGAACACGGCAGCAACGCCGACGGCGATTACGTCCGCTATGCCGACGGCACCCAGATCTGCACCCGCACCCTGACGGGCATCGCGGTCGGCAGCGCCTATGGCAGCCTGTTCCGCAGCGCCGTGCTCACCGCCAGCTACGCCGCGCCCTTCGTCACCCGACCCACCGCCTCGGGCTGCTGCCAGTCGACCTCGATGTGCTGGGCCAACGTGCGCTCGTCGAGCCCCACGCAATGGGGCTGCGCGCTGTGGTCGACCGAGGCCCGCAGCAGCGAGACCGCCGAGCTCATCGCCATCGGGCGCTGGTACTGAGGACAGGGTCCGACAGGCCGGGCGCTCAGCCGCCCCCGACCCGGGTCCGGACGTAGCCGAGGAAGGCGGCGCCCGGGTTGCGCAGGGCGGGGCGGCCGCTGCGGCGCCAGTAGTCCTGCCAGTCGGCCTCGAGCGCGTAGACGTCGCGGCCCGGGGCCAGCTCGCGGGCGCGGTCCAGCACGTCCGGCGACAGCGCCGGGCCGCGCGGGCCGTCGTCCACCACCCCCTTCTGGGTGAAGCGGATGAGATCGCCCGGCTCCTCGGTCATGTCGTAGTCGGGCAGGTGGCCGGCGGCGATCATGTCGCGCAGCATCTTGCGGAACACCCGCCGCGGGCTGGCCGAGCCCGACTTCTTCAGCAGCGTGTCGACCGAGACCGTCCAGGCCGGCTGGCGGCCGCAATGCTTGCGGGCGAGCTCGTAGATCCGGCGCTCGAGCGGCTTGCGCAGGCGGAAGTAATCGCGCGAGAGCGTCAGCACCGATTTCGCCATCACCGCCCGGAACAGCCATTCCGACAGGGTGACCGCCACGCTGATCATCCGCCCGCCCCGCGAGCGGCGCACGATCTCCCAGC
>JABXIP010000215.1 GCA_013373005.1 Cytophagia bacterium
ATGGTATTTGGTCGTGTATTGAATACTTGCTCAAAAAGACGATTTACAAGCCAGAAACGTGGTTTCTCTTTCGTATTTCTCATCGCCTTCTTCAGCCTTCCGTCATCGGCAGCCTCATTACCTTCAAATTCTATCTTATTAATCTTGACCTTGCTTCTTCTGTCCACCACAAAATTGAGGCTTACACCATCAGTCATTACACTGTCTGCCTGTTGCTCAGTTTTAACTGTAACATTCAGGAAGCCTTTCTCAATAAAATATTTCTTGATTACTAATTCTGAGTTCTTGATGAGCGGGGCACTTGCCACCTTACCGATCACACCAAGTTGTTCTTTTAATTCAGAAACCTGACCACTACCAATTCCGGTAATGTCATACTTCAGAATTCTTGGTCTTTCAGTAATTCTAACCTCAATAAATGCTCTGTCGCCTTCTGTTTTGGTCAGCCAAAACTGAACATCGGCAATAATTCCCTGATTCCAGAGCTTCTTTATGGCCTCAGATACTTGTCTACCCGGAATACCAACTCTGTCACCAACCTTAATTCCAGCAAAAGAGGTCAAAGCTCTTTCGTCCAATACAGTCAGGCCAGTATATTTTATGTCTGCAATTTCAAAAACCTTAGGGTTTGAGTAGTCTATCTGAACTCCTTCTCCAGCGTTCACTCCATACCTCACCTGAGACAGTGCACTGCCCACAGTAAAAATCAAAAGGCATGTAATTACTAATACTTTTCTCATTCCCGAACTCACTTCTTTATCTGCTCGCTTGTTTTTCCAAACCTTCTTTCTCTTTCCTGATATGAAACCAAGGCCTCATATAAATGCTCTTTTCTGAAGTCAGGCCAGAGCGTTTCGGTTATAAAGAACTCCGTGTAAGCCATTTGCCAAATAAGGAAATTGCTAATACGTTGCTCTCCACTTGTTCTTATCAACAACTCAGGATCAGGAATTCCCGAGGTAACCAGGTAATTATCTATTGTATTCTGTGTTATGTCTTCAGCTTTAAGCTTGCCCTCTTGCACATCTATGGCTATTCTTTTGGTGGCCTGAGTAATGTCCCACTTACCACTGTAGCTCAATGCAAGAATCAGAGTCATTCTTTTATTGGCACTTGTTTTTTCAATAGCCGCATCCAATTCTTTCTGACATCTTGGAGGTAGACTCGCTCTATCTCCTATAGACTCCAAACGGATATCATTATCCATCAAGGTTTTAATTTCGGAACTCAAGGTAGAAACCAATAGCTCCATCAATGCTGTAACCTCCAATTTGGGCCTACTCCAGTTTTCTGTAGAAAATGCATAAAGAGTGAGGTACTTTACACCAAGCTCTGCACAGCCTTCCGTAACATCGCGCACGGCTTTGATGGCATTTTTGTGACCAAAAACGCGCGCAGCGCCCTTTTTCTTGGCCCAACGCCCATTGCCATCCATGATAACTGCTATGTGTTCAGGAAGACTTCCCTGCTTGATTTTTTCCTTCATCTACACACTTCTCGAAAATGCGAGTGCGAAGGTACAAAAATGAACCAGTTTTTTAAATGCTAATGAACTCTTTGTCAACTAGGTTAGAAGAATGGCTTCCAACAAACAATCTTGTAGAAAGTATAGCTAATTGAAATTGATGTGTTGAACATCCAATCGTCATCGTTGGGATTCCCTCCTCTGTAGTTCTTGATGTTCGGATTGCTGGCAGATACATTATCCAATAAATCTGAATTAGTTTTTATGGCAGAAGTAGCAATTCCCAATACCCAGCGCCTATCTAGCCTAAGCTTAATGCCCACACCAACCGGTATTCTTAGTTTCATTCCGGTGTTGTAGCTGTTTAAATCTTGATCTTGCCCATTCATTCGGTACAAACCCGCACCAAAGAACACATAAGGTGTCCAAAACTGCTGAAGTTTCTCGTTTCTATAATTTAGAAAATGGTACTCCAACAATAAGTCCGTCATCAGAAAACTTCCATCGAAAGAAGCTGCTCTGTTAGCTGAAAACACGTCAAAGGCTTCATCGTCTGCACCTTTTATCTTTCCAATTCCGGCTGAGATTCTATAACTCACGCCATCATTGAGGTGCCTTCTGATGAAAAACTGTCCGCCAAGGGCATTGTTGCTGAAATCATATTGGCGCACTACATCACCAATGTAATTGTTGGCGCCAATTTCAAGACCCATTTCCGACATTTGAGCATTGGCATTCAATGAAGCGAGCACAAAGCCGAAAACCAGCAGCAATTTCTTGATAGACAGATTATCCGTATGATATGGGCGCAAGCTAGACAACTGTTGAAATTTGTTTAGTGGTGGTCGAGTTAAATATTGTTAAGTCAATTTCGGGCGTCAAGGCCCCAATTTAGCTTTTGTCTTAGAGTGTCAAAATATCTTGTCTCTGGGAATCGAACCAACTTGGCTTCAAATTCTTCTCTCTTAACGGTAATTTCTACTGAATCGTCTACACTGTGAGATCTGGAATCTAAAGAAACCATGAACTGTCGGCTTCTACCTTCGATTTCAAAGGTAATCTGACTTCTGTCGGAAAGTATAATTGGCCTCACATTAAGGTTATGAGGACAAACTGGAGTGATGATAAAGTTTTTTAAACTAGGATGAATTAAAGGTCCACCACAGCTCAAAGAATAGCCTGTTGAACCAGTTGGAGTTGAAACGATTAAGCCATCGGCCCAATATGAATTCAGGTAATCTCCATCTACATAAGTGTGCACCACAATCATCGATGACGTTTCCTTCTTCACTATTGTCAACTCATTTAGTCCAAAGTTGAATGGCTCGAATAAGCCTTTGTTAGAATCTACATGAATCAGGGATCTATTTTCAATGTCGTAGGTGCCAGCAACCAGTTTATTCAGTGCCGATTCGATTTCATTTCTCGGGGTTGTAGCTAAAAAACCCAAGCGGCCAAGGTTAATACCGACAATGGGAATCTCAGCATCGTTGGTGTAGGTTATGGTATCCAGTATGGTTCCATCGCCACCCAGACTAAGAATGAAATCATTCTCCGAAATATCTTCCCCCCTTCTAAAAGTCTTTAAGCCATGGGTACTGAATTCTCTTTCCGATAAATCGCGCTGATATTCTTCAGAAATGCTTAACTGAATGCCATCTTGCTGAAGATGGTTGATAATGTCGGAGATACAGCCTTGAGCTTCTGGGCCAGTACTTTTACCGTGTATGGCTATTTTCATTAATGGCTTTATATGTTGAGGTATTTCATTAACATATCGAACCTTTCTCTGTCATTGGATTTACTTTCCTCTTCCTGAAACTTACCAATAATTCGATACCCGAACCTTTCGAGCGAGGCTGCAATATGAGACACCTCCGTTTGATTAATCTTGAGTGTAACTCTGAGCATGGAATTGTCTGTAGGCTCTCTCCCAACAGCTACACTCAGAACTCTGGCATTTTCCCCTTCAATGAGCCTGGAAATTTCCGCCAGAGAGTAGTCCCTATAATTGACCACAAGCACCAAAATAGCACCTTGGTCTTGTACCGCAGTAGAATCTGCAATAGCTCTGATTGTATCTTCAAGCCCAACCACACCAAGGAAACTACCTGAAGAAGACACCACAGCCACCATTTGCGTATCGAAGTCTGAAGCCATTCTTATGATATCATAAAAATGCTGATGCTCCATAACCACACAGCTCTGGTCTTCCAGCTCATATTCCTTAACAAGCTTTTTAGAATCATTATCCTCTAGAATAATGTCTTCAGATATGAAGCCTAAGAATCTGCCTTTTTCAATAACAGGCAGCTGATTGGTACGCAACTCTTCCATCCAGATAATAGCTTTCTCGCCATCATCCGTTGGTTTGAGCGGGGGAATCATATGATTTATTAAGTCTGCTGCTACCATCTCTTGGTCTCTCAAACACCTTTAAGTGCTTGAAAGTTCTACTTTTATAAAGAGGCTATTCAAACAATATTATAAAAAGTAACCCAATTTCTAAGCATCTCCAGACCGTATTCTGTCAGTATAGCCTCAGGGTGAAACTGAATTCCGCAGGCCATAAGCTCTTTTGATTCAATGGCCATTACTTCTTCATCTTTGGTTTTGGCCGTAATGTTGAATTGTGAAGGTATCTCACTCAGAATCAGGGAATGATAGCGCACAACGTTTATGGCCTTTGGTAAACTTTGAAAAAGAACCTCCTCCTCTGTTATAATTTCCGATAGCTTACCATGCATGGGCTTTTTTGCCTTCTCCAAATGTGCTTCACAAGCCAGCCCAATAGCCTGATGCCCCAGACAGATTCCCAAAATCGGAAGCTTGCCCAAATAATGATGAGTAACCTCCATCAGTCTACCGGCAGAATGTGGCTTTTCCGGACCAGGAGACAAAACCACTGCAGTATATTTTCCCTC
>JABXIP010000166.1 GCA_013373005.1 Cytophagia bacterium
ACAATGAGTGCTCCTGCAGCTACATCCCAAGCATTGAGGTTATATTCGAAAAAGCCCTCAAAACGGCCGCAAGCAGTGTAGACAAGATCTACAGCAGCACTTCCCATTCTTCTCAGTCCGTGCGTATTTTGCATAAACTCGTTGAGAATGGCCAGGTACTTGTTCATCTGCTCAAAGTCGTAGTAGGGGAAGCCCGTTGCGAGTAGGGCTTTATCTATGGTTTTGATTGGTGATACCTTAATAGGAGCATGGTTGAGGAAGGCGCCTTCACCTTTTGAGGCATGAAAACATTCATCCCGATTCAGCTCATACACCACGCCAAGGACTAGCTCATTTCGCTTCATTAGGGCAACAGAGATAGCATAAACTGGCAAGCCATGAGTGAAATTGGTGGTGCCGTCCAGCGGATCGATGATCCAGTTATAGGTATCAGATTTTTTGGTCGATGTTCCTTCTTCTGCAATAAAACCACTGCCCGGAAGTATTTCGGAAAGCCCTTTGACCAATCGTTTCTCAGCTTCTTTGTCTACATATGAAACCAGGTCGTTTTTACCCTTATACTCGATTTTGGAGTGATCGAATTTTCGGGATTCCTCCCTAATAAAATCTCCTGTTTCTTTTACCAGAACAATAAGGTCTTGCTGTAGTCTTTGCATGAGTAGGTGGTTATGCTGCAAATATAAGACTTGCTATTTGCGGATATGCCGGACTTTGGATAATATCAGTATCCAATAAACATATGTTTCAAGAATTTCGACTTTTCAAAGGTGTTCTAAATGGCTTATTCAAGACAAAAGGCTCAGGAAAAGAGTCTGCTTCTTCAGTAATAACCTCTGTGAGATATCTCAATGGGCATGAAGTTTTAGATCCTGATCCGGAGAGATTCAGGAGAGCTTTGTTGACTCAAGGTATTTCAAAGGATCAGTTGAAGTATGGGAAGTATCTTCAATGGACCAATGAATTAAAAATTGCTGGAAATCGTGTGGTTGAGCTAATCGAACATTCTTATGATAGAGAACCAGTCAGTCAGGTTGTGAATGTCGAGTTACCCATTCTTGATTGGGCTGACCACAAATATTTTTTCTTGGTTCCAGCCAGCGAAGGACCTCATCAAGTTGGTGGCAATTGCTCAAAGGAAATTGAATTCAACAGTCCTTATGGATTCAGTTTTATTGCCGCAATAGATGGTAAAGACCCACTTTTTGATTGGGTGAAAGCGGATCAACTGAACATTTTCTACCCACTTAATACCTGTTGTTTAGGAGGGTTATTCATTGACTGGGCCGATGAAAGTAACCCAATTGTTCTTAATCCTGAAGTTATGACCAACGATTGGAATTCAGGGGATAATGATGGAGCAGCTCAGGCGACTTTTAATGACATTAAATATAAAAGCACAACAGAAATTGATGTTCAGCTTTTAGAGGATGAGTTTGGTGATACCCATATCTGTGGAGTCCCGTTGTGGTATCAGGCACCTGATATTCCTATATGCCCCAAAACGGGAGAAGTTATGAAGTACGTCACTACGATTCGATCCAATGCTAAAAACCAGCTGGTTGAGGGTAAATCCATGTTTGGAGACTTCTTAACGTTTATGGACATGGGGTTCCTTTATGTGTTTTGGGAACCCACGTCTAAAGTGATGTATTTGACTGTTCAGTGCTAACTATCTTCAACACAATGCCGCTTCCTCGCTCATTACGGACTTGATTGCACTTTGCAGGGCTTTCCTTATCTCATCCATCTGAGGCTTGCCATGATGCTTGTTGTTCACCTCAATTTCAATTCCGGTATAGTTCTGAGCCCTGAATTCCTTTCTTAGATAAGTGGTGAATCCATCAGCCGTACCAAGATATGGATAGTTGGGTTTAGTCACGAACTGCGGAGCAAAAATGCCCAATTCAGCCATCAGCTGCTTGGAGATTTTGGCTTCGGGTTCACGGCTTTCATCGAAGAGGATGCCAATATCGGCAGCACGCACTTCGCCTTTCAATACCGGTGTAAAGGTGTGGATGGATAGATGCACTACAGAATCTGTTTTTCTGGCCTTTTCTTTAATCCACTCGTAAACCTGCTGTCTATAAGCCGTATAATATTTCTTCATCAGAAATTTCTTCACTACTGGGTCAAGGGTTTTGCTGAACTCAGAATACAGCTCTGGGTTAAACTTAGACCTGTTGGAATCTATGAGCAGGCGAGAAACCATGTTTACATACAAGGGCACTTTGAGAGAATCAGCCAGGTATTCGGCCAAAGGCCCAGCTCCAATGTCGATACCTCTATGAGTTTCCAAGATGGCCTCATTGCCCAAAAACAAGTAGCGATAGTTGGCCGGAACAAAGTTGCCGGCATGTTCGCAGGTAATTAAAAAGCTTCTTCTAGACATTCCTTTAACATTTGATTATTCTCTAAACAGTCGCACAATTCAGAATACACCATTTTCAGGTTGTCATGCTCCATATTCGCTTCCAGGGCATTGAGTATTCTGGTAGAAAGCGAACCTTCATCAAAAATCAGATTGATTTCATCCTTCCAGTGATCTAATGCTTTAGGATATTTTCTCTCTATTTTTCTGGAAATGAAGTGCCAGATTTCAACAGCCGACATTTCATCAACCGCATTTAACCCGAAGGCTTTCAGATAAGCCGGGTTGTCTACAACCGTATGCTCACCGTATTTAATCACCTGTTTGAAGATGGCAGCAAGGCTTTCAGTCTTGAACTTCTTCTGTTCTTCCAGCGGAATAAAATACTCCTCTACCAACAGCTTCAGTGCATGAATGATTAATGAAGCAATGGCCAAATCGGCTTCAGGACACTCCTGAACATCGAGCACTCTTATCTCAATAGCACCACGATCAAAGCGGGCAATAGCTCCCCTTGAGTTCAACCAAATAGGCTCTAAAATACCTTCAGTGTCATGAGGTTTGATGTCATGGGCTATCTGGTCAAAAATTTGGCTATAGTAATCGACCTTGCTAAAGACAGCTTCGGGAATTACCTGTCCGGTAAGAATAGGAACAGCCTTTTGATTCTTTCTATAGTAGTCCAATCGCTTGTCCCAATAACCAGTGTCTTCTCCATCGAGAATAGCTGAACTGGCCGAGAGAGCAGGCATAATGGGCAACAGCATTCTAATGGCAGCATGCAGCTTTGCAAACTCCTCATCACCATGGAATGGCAAGTTGATGTGCATGCTCTGCAGGTTGCTCCAGCCATGACCTTTACAATCGAAAATGCGATCGTAAGTGGCATAGATTTCTGCATTATCATGTGGCCAACGAACCGTTTCAGTTTCCGGATCCATCCATGGGTGGGCTGCAGTTGGCATCAGCTGGGCTTTGAACTCGGCCAAAACCCTGTTCATTTGCTGCACAGCATCCATAAAATCTTCAGCAAGCTGAATAAGATCGCCTGTAGGAGCAGTACATTTCAGCTCAATAACATGCAGGGCCAGTTCATTGGACCAAGTGACATTTCCGAAAGTCACATCACTGGTAATTTCACCGGCCAATGATTTCAATACCTCATCGGCAATGGGCTTGACATCGAGGGTTTCGACATCTACAATCATGTATTCCAGCTCTATTCCATAGGCCTGGAACAAATGCAGGTGGCTCTCTTCGGCTTTCATTGTTTTATTTTGACACGCTCCATCAGGGTTTCCATAATGGTTTCGTACAGTCTGTTTTTTAATATTTTGTCCTCTATGCCGGCATCGAGGTTTGGGTTATCGTTCACCTCAATCACATAGAATTTCTTATTCAATTCTTTAATGTCTACCCCGTATAGGCCATTTCCAATCAGCTTGGTGGCCTTTAATGCCGTAGCGATCAGTGCCTTTGGCACATCTTCAATCGGATAGGTTTCCGCCTTACCTTCCTGAGCTTTTCCGCTTTTCTTCCAGTCGATGATCTGCCAATGGTTTCTGGCCATAAAGTACTTGCACACATAAAGTGGTTTTCCGTTGAAAATGCCCACACGCCAATCGAATGGGGTTGGCATAAACTCCTGGGCAATCAACAGCTCAGAACCTTTAAAAAAGCCTTTGAGCAGTTCATTGAATTCAGCTTCATTCTGCACTTTCTTAACTCCTTTAGAGAAAGCACCATCTGGCTCTTTTAGGATAAAGGGGTAACCGATCTTCTCCACTGCCGCCAATTGGTTGTCTTTTGATACAATAGCAGCTTTTGGGGTATTGATACCATAGCTTCTCATCAGCTCGTTGAGATACACTTTGTTAGTGCACCGCATGATGGATTGAGGATCGTCAATCACCACCAGACCCTCAGCCTGTGCTTTTTTGGCAATGCGGAAGGTGTGATTGTTGACGTTGGTTGTTTCACGAATAAAGAGAGCATCGAACTGGTTGATTTTACCATAATCGTTTTTGGTAATGATCTCCGTGTTGAAGCCTACTTCTTCCGCTGCTTTCACAAACTTCTGCAGTGCCTTGGCATTGCTCGGAGGGTTTGGGTCTTCTGGGTTCACCAAAATGGCCAGATCGAATCTTCTTCGCTGATGGTTTTTTCTCACCACCTTTTTGTTGCTCATAAACAGACCCAAAAACGACTGAAGCTTTTCTCTTTCCTCGCTTGTAAGGTCATATATATTCATGGGCCTCAAGTTCTCCAATACCCACTTCTCACGCTTAACAAATACTGCTTTAAGAATTGGCGATTGAAAAAGGTTGAACAGCAGCATACCTAAGCTCGACACAGTGAGTTCTTCTGTGTATCCGAAGTAGATTTTGAATTCAAGTTTAGATTCTGAACTGCTGCCTAAACATTTCTGAATGATGGCACCAAAGTCTTGTGCATCATCCTTGATCATAGAAGGGAAGCGGAAGTCTTGAATAGTTGAAACTTCCGGCAACACCCTATGTCCTCTCGCCTCTGCCAACAATGATACATAGTAGCCAACGCTTTGGTATTGATAGGATTTACATAGGTTAATCACTTTTGTGTTTTTCCCTAGCTGTCCACCAGCATCTGACAGATAATCCTGTGCAGAAACCAGGTCAACGTTTGGGATATCCAATTGCCACTTATGTGGTTTTTCAATAACAATTAGTTTGTTCATTTTTTAGGTTTAATAATCAGTAGGTTGGCATCGTATGTCACCATACCCAGCATAATAGAGTTAATCAATCGGTGAATATCTACTTCGTAGTATTGGCCTGGAGCCATCGGGTTATTCTTTAATGGGTCTGCAATAGACACCGTATTTTCATCGGGTGAAATGCCATTGAGCACCACAAAATGGCCTGTTGGAAGTCCTCTCAAGTCGTCATATTCCACCACCAAATCACCAATTTCTCTGGGGCTTTGGTACAAATAGGTCGCACTAAGGCCGGTGAGAATAGGCTGATTCTGAAATAGAATAGACTTGATCAAATCTGGAGTAAGGTCCTGAAACTTGATTTGCCCACCCAAACGCAGAAATTTCTGGTAAGCTGTTGAGGCAAACCTTATTTTTCTCTG
>JABXIP010000187.1 GCA_013373005.1 Cytophagia bacterium
TTCACTACTCCATTGTGGTATTCCACTTTTGGTGAGTGAATAGACAATTTACCTGCATAAGAAGCTCCGTCTAATTCGGCTCTTTGAGCCTCCGGCAGTTTGAGCCCCATAAAATCCATCGCGGTTGGCATGATATCTACAACAGCCAATCCATTCTCAAATCGATCGTTCAAGTCGTTAAGATTAGTCACTACCCAGGTAGTTCTTTCTCTTTCCGATTGACCACCATGACCTTTACCATCTGAAGGGCTACGACCATGATCCGTAGTGACGGCTATCATCCATTCTTCATTGAAGTTCGACTCTCTATATTTAATGGCGTCCCATATTCTACCAATCTGGTCGTCAGCCATTTCTACAGATTCAATCATTTGCGGGCTATCTCCAAAACCATGCCCCATATCATCTGTATACTCAAGATAAACCCATGAAACATCCGGTGCTTCATCTTTAATATATAAGGAGGCCTCATTGGCAACATGCTCATCTATTTGGTGAATGTATAGTCTGCCATTGTTATGAGGGAAAGCAACTGTATCTACTTCGAAGCCATCGAAAGAATAGTCTAGCTTGATAGAACCTGCTTCTGGCTTAGACTCCCCTATCAACTTGGTTCTATTGTCGAGCCAGGTAGAAAAAATAGCCGTATTCAATTCCGGCTTCAGTTCCTCTGCTGCGCGAAAAATATTCCAGTAGTTGTAGTTAGGGTTTCTCACAGAGTTGCCCCAAACATTATGCTTGTTCCCCCAAACTCCGGTAATCATATTCATATACCCTGGAGCCGAAATGGTTGGCGTCTGGCTATATCCTCCTTTCTCTCCCCCTTGATAAGCGCGAGCATAACCTCCCACTGAAGCAATCTCATCTATTCTAGGCGTATTAACGCTTTCCAATACATCGGCAGGAACACCATCTATAATAATCAGTACTACCTTCCTCTCCTTTTGCGCTTCACATGAAAAGAGAATTAGAAAAAGGCTCAGTAAACCAACAATTTTTTTCATATGCGAAATATCAACAATTATGATCTTATTTTAATTGATCGGTTGGAGCCGAAGCCCCAACCGATATTTACCCTGAAAGGGAGAACCTAATCCCAACCGAAAATTTGTGTCAGATTAGGATTAAGGGCCGTTTGTGAAGCCGGCACAGGTCTGTAGTAATACTTCGGTTCCATAAAAGTACCTCTTTCATTGACTGTAAGAATGTGTCCACTTGTTCCATTGCTTAGGAAAACACCCACATTTTCGCCCACATTACCTGCTTTATAGTATATCAAAGTTGCACCCAATGAATTTTCCTCTTTCGGATCAGGTACTGACTCTGAGCTGCTCAACAATACGATGTCTTCGATGCCATCTCCAGTAAGGTCGTGCTTACCCAAACCACTAAAGTAGATTCCTTTCGGCTCTTCTTCCAATAGCTTTCCAGCTTTCCATCTCATAAGGTCGTCATATCTGTAGCCTTCAAGTGCCATCTCAACTCTTCTCTCTCTTCTGATCTCAAGCGTCAAAGCACTTACACCTGGGTACTTCGCCTGCTGATAAGCATCGGCCACAACAGACATGGTCATATTTGGCATTCCCACCCTTTGTCTAAGTAGATTTACCGATTGATCCAAGTCCGCCTGAGTTATCTCTCCTAGCTCTGCTCTGGCTTCAGCATAAGTCAAAAGCATTTCGGCCAAACGAATGATTGGATAATCCAGATCATTAATAGTAGCCTGATCTCTCACATTGACAAAACCTTTAATCTGGTGGTATCCTGAGAAATTCTTCGCCAATTGTTGAACATAAAGTCCACCACCCTGAGAGTAGGTTCTGGTATTTACCAGATTGAAACCTGGGTAAGCGTAAGTCTGAGAAAGTCTAGGGTCACGGTTCTGAAACTCATCTACAAAGCTGAATGTCTCATAACCCGCCTGAGCAGAGTAATAAGAGCCATCGGCCATAAGGTAAGATTGAAGCAAATCTTTGCTTGGACTTACTTCATAGTTACCAAATACAGTTTCAGACCAGCCACTGTTCTTCACCTGATCTTCGCTATATACCGCAAAAATAACTTCAGAATTGCTGCTCAAATCTGAACTAGTGAAAAGCGAAGCATAATCAGCATCAGTATTACCCGTATTATGAATGCTGAAAGGACCATTGTCCATTATATCCTTAGAAAGGTTCTTGGCCATATTCAGGTAAGTATCTGCTGAAGCCGTCAATCCCAACTCATCATGATACTTCCTGTAGGTTCCTTCATACAATGCCGCTCTAGCCATATATGCCTTCACCACCCACTTGTTAACAGCACCTGATGGCTGACTTTCAAAAACATAATCTGCAGCAAACTGATAGTCTTCAAAGATCTTATCAACCACAAAAGTTCTTGGGTCTCTGGCCATGTTTAAAGCATCTGTATCATCCGTATCGATTACAAAGTCATAGTAAGGCACATCTGAATAGCGCTTCACCATACCCATGTAAAACTGAGCTCTGAAGAGTCTTGCCATACCTTCGAAATGATTGAGCTTCTCAGTTGAAATCTCTGCACGATCGAAGTTTTCCAGGAAAAGGTTTACCGAACGCAAAGTGCTCCAGCTCCAGCCACCAGTAATGGTAGTAGACGATGGTGAGCTTACCATCATAGTCTTCAATTCCGTATTTCCGGTAGTTGTGGCATTATCCGTAGCACGATCTGAATTATAGATGCCGAAGCCCGGAAAGTTGTACAAACTGTTAATGTAAATCTGCAAATCTTCCTCTGTGTTGAAGAAGTTCTCAGCACCAATTGAAGTTTCAGGAACTACATCTAGAAATTCATCGTCACAGGCAAAAGCACCAATGAGGGTGATAAGGAGTATATATTTAAACTTTTTCATTGTCGTATCTTTTTTCAATTAGGTTGAAT
This sequence comes from Cytophagia bacterium, assembly GCA_013373005.1. Taxonomy (GTDB): domain Bacteria; phylum Bacteroidota; class Bacteroidia; order Cytophagales; family Cyclobacteriaceae; genus Roseivirga. Next base: position 2,902 of record JABXIP010000187.1, read on the forward strand.
TAGAAGCCGATGTTTACACCCACCACATATCTTCTTTGGAAAGGATAGCTATAACCTTTACCCACTGATCTCGACTGGCTCACTGAAGGGTTGTATTGAATAGCATCGTTAACCGCTTCCGGATCGAAGAAGTCTTTCAATTGAGACCACTCAGCCAGGTTCTCTCCACTTACATAGATTCTCAGGTTGGTGATACCAATACTTCTGGTCATTGCTTCAGGAAGCGTATAACCGATGGTTAGGTTTTTCAATCTGACATAAGCGGCACTCAACATGTAGTCCGTTTGAGGAATGGCAAGCCCTTGTGCCTGATCTATTCTCTCACCAAGGTTTCTATCTGCTAACCAAGATTGTAAATGAGGGTATTTTGCATCAAGGTTCTGATCGGCCAAACCTGCATCTATGTAAGACTGAGAGTGTCTGTCTCTGTCAGCACCAGTTTCTGACTCAGCTCTATAGAAATCGAAAAGGTGATAGTAACCTCCAGCGTATGGCTGCTGGTAGAAACCCCAGTAGAGGTAATCTTGCGGATAGTAGTCTCTTTTACCGATTCCTTGAACCAAACCACTGATATCAAATCCGTTCCAATCAGCTGAGAAGTTCAAACCGAAGCTGTATCGTGGTGCCTGATTTCCAATGATGGTTAGGTCTTTTGTATCATCAAGCGTTAAGCCCTTTTCAATAACACCGTTACCATCAAGATCTTTGTACTTCATCCAACCCGGAACAATTGAAAGTGCTCCCCATGGGATAATTGAAGTCTGATCAAGATTATCGATCTGATCTGTATTTTCGAAGAAACCATCATTCACCAAGCCCCAAATCTGACCTAGCTCCATACCTTCATAGTATTGTGTTAAGCTTCCGGTTGGGTTATCAAATCTGGTGATGTAGGATCTGCTATCTGAAAGCACTCCCGTTAAACTGAAGTTCAATGGCTTACCGGCAAGAGTCACTTCGTTTTGGTAACCAATTGAAAGCTCCCATCCATTCGTTTTCAAGTCAGCAGCATTTTCTCTTGGCTCAGTGGCTCCCAATACGTCTGGCAACTCTTTACCCAAAGTCAACATGTCTTTGGTGTCTCTTCTATAAATATCGAAGGATGCAGTCAGGCGATTATCCATGAAGGCCATATCCACCCCAAAGTTGGTGGTGATTACTTTCTCCCATGAAAAGTTTCCTGAAACCAATGGAGGTGAAGAAATCTCCAATGGAAGGCTTCCTCCAATCAGGTAGTTGCCCTGGTAGGCACTCATAGTGGCGATGTAGTCATATGAACCAATGGCTTGGTTACCCAATGAACCGATTGAGGCTCTCAATTTTAACTGACTGAAGATATCAGACACTCCTGCCATAAAGTTTTCCTCATCAACTCTCCAGGCCACAGAAGCTGACGGGAAGAATCCCCATCTTTGGTCTGAAGGGAACTTAGAAGAACCATCGTATCTACCGTTGAATTCAACAATATATTTGTCATTGTAGATATAATTCAATCTGTAGAAAAGGCCTCTTACGGCCCACTCAGAGATGCTTTCATCTACATACTGATCGCCTGTTGCCAAAGCAATCGTAGGAAGTGAAGCAGAAATAACGTTCAATCGCTCTGCACTGAAAGAGTTATATCTGTAGTGCTCCTGGTTGAAACCAGCTGTTACATTAAAGTCATGTTGTGTTCCAATTTGCTGATTGAAATTCATGTAAGAGTTGAACACATAGTAATTGTCCAGTGAGTTTGAGCGATAAGCTCTGTTGTCTCCTTCTTCTCTTACATCACCCGGACCGTAACCGATTTGGTATTTGGTTCTGTACCAGTTCCAGTCCTGTCTTCCTCTTCTAAATGTGAAGTCATTGTTCCAAACCAACTTGTCTTTAATCAAATCGATTTTTGTAGTGAACTGAGATTGCAAGCTGCTATATTCTGTGATGCTCTCACCTCCATTTGTCAATTGTGCTCCAACACGACCTGCGCCTGAGTTGGCCCAGGTACCATCAGGATTCATATCCCATGAAGTTGGGAACAAATTGTAAATGGTTTCAAGGTTGAACTGAGAAGGTTGTTTCCTTTCCGTAGTAGTCAGATAAGTGTTATTACCTATTGTCAACCAAGGAGTTGGAGTGATATTCACCTTGCTTCTAACAGTATATCTATCGAAATAATCATCAGCAATCTTCAATACGCCATTCTCATTGCTGTAAGAAGCTGAAAGCAGGTAATTCACATTTTCCTGACCACCGCTCACTGATATCTGGTGATTACTGGAAACCGTATTGTCCTTTAAAAAGTAGTTGGTCCAGTCTCTTCCTCCCATATACTCCCAAAGAGAAGCATCTGAAGGATTGATTCTCACACCCGGAATTGAAGGATCGTCAGATCTTTGCTTGGCATACTCGTAATACTGATCGCTATAGTTTACGTTGTCCCAAGGTGTGTTGTCAGTAGAAAGCTCAAGCAATCTTGAATAGATATATGGGTCGGTAACCTTATTCGGTGTTACTGTTGGTTTGTTGAAAGAAACATAACCGGTGTAATTCACCTTTACCTTACCACTTCCGTTTTTGGTGGTGATCAACACCACACCGAATGCTGCTCTGGCACCATATATAGCAGCAGCAGAGGCATCTTTAATAATGGAAATAGAAGCTACATCCTGAGGAGCAATTCTATTCAATTCAGAGGTGCTTGAAGGCACACCGTCAATTAAGATTAGTGGGTCACCACCATTGATTGAAGTAATACCTCTGATATTGATGTTTGTAGTAGCTCCCGGAGCACCTGAATTACTCATAATGTTCAGGTTCGGTACAACACCTTGCAAACCTTGGGTGATGTTGCTGATAGGTCTTTTCTCCAATTGAGCAGCATCGACCTGATCTACAGCACCTGAGAGATTCACTTTCTTTTCAGTTCCGTAGCCCACTACAACCACTTCCTCAAGAATGGTCATGTCTTCCTCAAGAATGATATTGATAGTGTTTCTGTTTCCTACAGTTACTTCCTGGTTTACAAAACCAATTGAGGTAATCTGCAACACCGATTCTGAACCGGCTACGGTGATTGAATAAGTACCGTCTTCAGCTGTAATAGCCCCATTGTTAGTGGTGCCTTTTTCAAAGACAGTTACCCCGAATAGCGGAACGCCATTGGCGTCTGTAATCTGACCCTGAACTCTTCTGGATTGCGCTAATGCAGAAGAACTCAACGTCAATAACAAAAGAAAACAGCCAAAACCTGTCATGAGGGTTCTGGTGTTTCTTACTTGTTGGTAGAGTCGTTTCATAGAGTTTTTCGATTTAGGATTTCAATACTCCAAATGTAGGCGACCAGTATTAAGTGAGAGTTAACGGGTATTTAATTTTAATTGAACAGTCAGTCAATTTATTATATAGATATTCAACCACTGAATCATTCAATATCTATGGGAAGAAAGAGCATTAAGGACATCAGACAGCAGGAAATTGTAAGGGCGCTTTACAAAACTGCCAAGGCCGAAGGGTTGCACAATGCATCTATAGCTAAGGTGGCAGATGAAATGAATGTTAACCCTAGCTTAATTCTGCACTATTTTAAAACCAAGGAGGAATTGATTTTCGCATTGATCGATTATATCCTCAACAGATATCTTAACATATATACAATAAAGAACCACAACTCGGCCATTGAAGAATTGACCGAAGTATTGAATAACCTCTTCTCCAGAAAGTGGAATAACCTGGTGAGTGACGATGTGTATTACAACTGTTTTACGCTCACTTTCAGAGATCCGGTCATTCAACAGAAATACAAGCAACTCCACGACTCGCTTCGAGCTTCTCTTGAAGAGCACCTTTTAGCTTGTATAAAAGAAGGAACACTTCAACTTGAAGACCCAAAGATCACTGCCAATCTCATCTACACCATTATGGAAGGTGCTTACTTCTATCTATGCATGGTACCGGATGCCGCAACCCGACAGGAAATCATGGAGCAGTATAAGCGACATGCCTTCTCCATTTTGGGTATTGAGTATGTTGTGGCGTAGGATCACAGATTAGAGAGATGGAGGATGGCACTAACAAATCCTCCTTTCTTAAAGGAGATGGCCGAAGGCCGGAGGATTTTCATATCTACTTCATTTGCAAAAAGTCTAATCCCCCTACCCCACTTTTCAAAAAAGGGGGAATGTCACTGCAACACCCAAACTGATTCTAGTTTGAATCCATCATCATATAAACTAGATTGAACCAAATCTTTACTACTCATGAAACTCACTACTTCTGCATTACTTCTGCTAATCCTTTTGACCTTTTCATGCCAACCGAAAAGGCATATTGACTTTGCTCCTACAGACCTTAAAGAAGCCAAGGTTATTCCTGAGCCTTTAGAGATAACCGCTTCGGGCAGTGGCTTTGCGCTTGACAAATACACTGAGATTAGTGTAGTAGCAGAGGATGAAGCTTTTGAAGATGTAGCGGATTACTTGAGCGATAAAATCAAGGACCGAACCGGAGTTGACCTTAAAGTGACTTCACGAAGCTATACTCAGCTGAGCATTCAACAGGCATCTGGCTTTGACAATGATGAAGCTTATGTGTTGATTATAAAGGAAGATTCACTGATTCTAAAAGCAGGAACTGCCGCTGGAGCATTCAGGGGTATTCAAACCATCAGACAGCTAATACCTGAAGAGGCTATTACCACTTTAGCTGATTATCCAATCTGGGTAATTCCTACAGGCACAATAACCGATGAGCCTCAGTTTGCCTTCAGAAGCACTATGCTGGATGTGGCTCGACACTTCTTCTCAGTGAAAGACGTGAAGAAATACCTGGACATTCTCGCCTATTACAAATACAACACCTTCCATATCCACCTGACTGATGATCAGGGCTGGCGGATTGAGATCAAGTCCTGGCCTAAGTTAACGGAAGTAGGAAGCACCACTGGGGTTGGTGGTGGACCTGGAGGTTTCTACACACAAGAGGACTATCAAGAGATTGTGGCCTATGCTGCTGAAAGACACATCACAGTAATTCCGGAAGTAGATATGCCGGGGCATACCAATTCGGCTTCTCTCGCCTACCCTTTCCTCAATGGTAATGGGAAAGAGATAGAGCTGGTGACCAGTATGGCAGTGGGTTACAGCACCTTTGATACACGTAAGGATACCGTTTATGCATTTATAGATGATGTGATTAGAGAGATCAGCGCCATAACTTCCGGTCCGTACTTCCATATCGGTGGCGATGAAAGCCATGTAACGGAAAAAGACGATTATGTTTATTTCGTAGAGCGAGTAGAAAAGATTGTAAAGAAGTATGGCAAGACCATGATCGGTTGGGATGAAGTGGCCACTGCCAATCTGGAAGGCCCTGCTGTGGCTCAGTGGTGGAACGATAAAGAGAATGCCCAAGCCGGCATTGACCAAGGAATGAAACTTATCCTCTCTCCTGCTAACAAGGCTTATCTAGACATGAAGTATGATGACAATTCCGAGTTTGGCCTCAGATGGGCTGGTCTTATTCCTGTTGACACTGCCTATATCTGGAACCCGGAAACGCTCTTTCCTATGGAGCATGTCTTAGGAGTTGAGGCTCCACTTTGGGGAGAAACTATCCGCACCATTTCAGAATTGGAATACCTGGCCTTCCCACGAGTGATTGGCTATGCCGAGCTCGGCTGGTCGACTCAGGAAAACCGCAATTGGGAAGATTACAAAAAGCGCCTTGCTCATCATCGTTTGTTCCTCGATGCGAATGGCGTGAATTACTATAAAAGCCCGGTGATTGAAATGGAGTATTGATTTAGGAGTATTGGGTAATGGGTAATGGGTATTGAGTAAAGAGTAATGAGTATTGCGATGTGCGTATTGAGTTTTGCGACAGCTTCTACTATGTCATTTTGAAGGAGGGACGACTGAAAAACCTTCTACTTTAATGTATAAGATTTCTGCCTACGGTCGAAATGACTTACTCTATTTGTCTGTATCACGGATTTGAGGGATTAAGTGTGGCTTAAGATTTTGCCTGGAAACTATCACTTCATTTTAGTAGAATCAGGCTTATAATTCTTTAGCGCTTCTTCGAACCGGGGAGAGTATATTAATGATTCCAAGGACCACGGAGTAAGGTCAGTTTGTTCTGCAATCTTACCGTTTTCAATTTTGAGCCAGGACGAAATTAGTCTTTGCTCTCCTGTTGACTTATCTATACTGACTCCTTTGATGGCAATCACATTTTGATGAATATCCACAGCTTTAGTCTCAATTTGAAAGTCCCATCCCGTTTCAGGGTCAAATACTGGGGCAAACCAGGCTTTTAAAGTATCTAGCTCAACCTTCTCATTTATAGCTCCCCAAACCGGATCAGAATACAAGACCGTATCCTTATATAATGCAGCAAAAGCATTAATATCTTTTTCAACCGATATAATATGAACAAACTTATCTGCTATTCTCTCAAGGCTATCGGTTTCAGCTTTTCTGGAGCACCCGACAAACAGAACAAAAACTAGTAGCAAAGCCTTTAGAGGAGCATTATTGCGTGACCTTGTCTTTGATACCACATCTATCATCGCTGAGAAAGTTAATTCTGACAATAAATGACACTTTTAATTATCACCATTCCAATCAGAGTCACCTAATTAGCAACTCCTGCCTAATAATTTGAAAATCTACTAGTTACAGTACTCCCTATGGTCGAAATGACTCGTCTGGTTCGCACTTGCAGTGCGGACCTATTTTAATTAAGACTTAAAGTCAGATTTAACCAACACTGCAAGTGTGTTATAAGATGAGTACTAACCAGAAGTAAGCACTAGAGGATACAGATAATTAACCAAACCCAAGGTAGACAATGGCAAGCAACAAAGGAATAAGAATGGCATTGCCCCAAACTAAATTCTTTCGCAATTCATCTTCATCCCTAACTAAAGTTTTAAATCTTAACTCCTTATTTAAAAAAGATCTAGTTAAAGCTCCGACATAGTTGCACATGTCAATCCAAAAGAAATTTTCTAAATGTTCCACAAACCGTTTTCCTAATAATACTTAAGCGTAGTTTGAAACTACGCTTAGCCTGTCATAATCTAAACTAACTACCCTCCTGGTTCAGGAGGGGTTAGGGGTGGTTAACCAAACAGCGCCCCGGCAATAGTAGCCGTCATCATGGTGGCAAGCGTAGCGGCCATAAGGGCACGCATACCGAGTTTGGAAAGATCTCCCTGACGCTCTGGTGCCATACCTCCTATTCCACCAATTTGTATGGCGATAGATGAGAAGTTGGCAAAACCACAGAGTGCATAAGTAGAGATAACAATAGCCTTCTGGCTCAGCATGCCATCGGCTTTCATATCAGCCAAGGCCAAATAAGCAACAAACTCATTGATTACAGTTTTCTGGCCAATCAAGCTACCTACCTGAAGCGTTTCGCTCCAGTCGACACCCATGGCAAAGGCTAGCAGTCTAAAAACCTGACCTAGTATATATTGAAGGCTAAAACCATCGAAAACACCATCGGTGGTTCTTACTACGAAATCATTAAGGCCGGTTATGGCACCTACTCCATCAACTAAAATCCAGTTGAGGGTATAGATTACAGCAATAAAAGCCAAAAGCATGGCACCTATATTGGCAGCCAGTTTCAATCCATCGCTGGCACCGCCAGCCAAAGCGTCAATCACATTGGCGCCCATTTGGTCTTTATTCACCTTAAGTTCTTCATCTACCTCCTCCGTTTCAGGAAGGAAGATTTTAGCCATCAGAATGGCGGCCGGTGCATTCATAATAGACGCACTCAAGAGATAGGTAGCAAATTTGGCTTGTTGCTCGGGGTCACCTCCACCTAAGAAAGAAACATAAGCCCCAAGTACAGAACCGGCAAGGGTAGCCATTCCGCCTGTCATGAGACAGAGCAATTCCGACTTAGTCATTTTGCCAATAAATGGCTTGACCAGAAGAGGCGCTTCAGTTTGTCCGAGGAAAATATTACCAGCAGCTGACATGGACTCTGCTCCGGAAAGCCTCATGGTTTTAGCCATTATCCAAGCAAAGCCGTAAACCACTTTCTGAAGTATTCCGAGGTAATAAAGTCCTGCGGTTACTGACGAAAAGAAAATTACTGTGGGCAGCGCCTGAAACACAAAAAGGAAGCCTAGGCTGTGGCGGGTTCCTTCAACACTATCACTGTTTTTTGAAAGGTCTCCATAAAGGAATTCGGCACCATCTAGGGCGAAATTCAGGAAGGTAACGAAGCCCCGACTTAATGCATCGAAACCAGTTTGAACAATGGGAACTTTAGAGATGAGTAAGGCAATGATTACCTGGAGTACTACTCCAACACCAACTAAACGCCAGCTAATTCCTTTTTTGTTTCCAGACAATAAATAAGCTATTCCTACTAGAATAGCCAAGCCTAGTACTGCTCTTAAAATATCCATTTATTCAGTTAAAGTTCAGGAGATTCTTCGGTCGTCCCGATTCTTCGGGACTTCCTCTGAATGACGTGGAAGTTAACTTCTTCTGTTGATTTCGTCCCTAATTTTGGCAGCTTTTTCGTAATCTTCTGCTTTCAAGGCTTCATCTAGCATCTCATTCAGCCTATCTACCGTAAAATCCTGCAATCTATCTCCCTTCTTCTCTACCACTACCGGCTCATCTTCTTCGTCCACGATCTCTTCTTCATCAGTAAGAATGATACCCGCTTCTGAAAGAACAGATTCATAAGTATAGAAAGGAACTTCAAACCTGATACCAATGGCAATGGCATCGGAAGGGCGTGAGTCTATTTCGATGGTTCTTTCACCATCAGCACAAATAATCTTGGCGAAGAAAATCCCCTCTTTCAGATCAGAAATAATGATCTCTGTGATTTCGTAGTTGAAAGCATGAGCAAATGATTTAAACAAATCATGCGTCATAGGTCGGTTTGGAGTAATCTTTTCAATCTCCAAAGCAATGGCCTGAGCTTCGAACATTCCGATGATAATTGGCAGTCGCCTCTCTCCTTCAACCTCTCCTAAAACAAGGGCAAAAGAGCCAGTCGATTGCGACTGACTCGATGACAATCCTAAAATTTCAATTCTTACTTTCTCCAAGATAAAAAAGTCTAAGCTAAGGCCTTTTTCAGTGCCTCATTAAGCTTTGGTACAACTTCGAAAGCGTCTCCCACAATACCATAATCCGCGGCTTTAAAGAATGGCGCTTCTTCGTCTTTGTTAATCACTACAATATACTTAGAAGAATTGACTCCTGCCAAGTGCTGAATAGCACCAGAAATACCAATAGCAATGTAAAGCGAAGGGCTTACTTTTACACCCGTTTGGCCAACGTGCTCATGGTGAGGTCTCCAGTCCATATCTGAAACCGGTTTAGAACATCCAGTAGCTGCTCCAAGTGTCTTGGCAAGGTCTTCTATCATTCCCCAGTTTTCAGGGCCTTTCAAACCTCTACCTCCAGAAACTACAATATCTGCTTCCGGTAGTAACACATCACCCTCAGCCTTATCTGTTGAAGTAATTTTAGCTCCAAAAAGCGCATCATCAAGAGATACAGTGAATGCTTCTACTGCTGCTGAACCACCATCGGTTTTCAGTTCAATAGCATTCTTCTTTATGGCTAAGATTTTCTTGTCTGTAGTGACTGAAGTATTGGCAAAGGCTTTACCTGTATAAATGCTTCTCTTCACTACAAATCCGTTTGAAGTATCTGGAAGGCCCACAACATTAGAAACCAAACCGGCTCCCAGCTTAGCGGCTACTCTACCCACTACAGCATCAGCCAAAGATGACTTCGCTGTAACAATCACTTCCGCTCCGGTTTCACTAGCTGCAGCAGCCAACACCTCGGCATAAGGTTGAATCAACCCTGCATTGAGTCTGTCATCGGATACATGAAGCACTTTCGCTGCTCCGTTAGCTCCTGCTGAAGCCAATTCATCTGCGCTGGCAGAACCTAAGGCAACAGCCGTAGTTTCACCGATAGCTGCAGCGAACGATATAGCCTCCCGAGACGATTTCTTGATTTTGCCTTCCTCTAATTCTATAAATACTAGTACTGACATTTCTTTCTCTTTAAGGTTATATCACTTTAGCTTCGTTCTTCAACAAGTTCACCAACTCTTCCACATTGTCGGCATCTATCATCTTCACAGCGCCTTTAGCAGGCGGAAGCTCATATTTTGAAAGCTCACTGTGCACGGTGGCATCAGTTGGCTCTACCACATTCAATGGCTTGGTTCTAGCAGACATAATACCTCTCATGTTAGGGATTTTCCACTCAGCGATCGGCTCCTGGCAACCGGCAACGAATGGCAGGCTAACCTCCAGCTTTTCCTTACCTCCTTCAATCTCACGAGTGATTTTGGCTGTAGAGCCTTCTACCTCAAGCTGCATCACAGGAGAGAAAGAAGGTAATCCAAGTAATTCACCTACCATACCATGCACCATACCACCGTTAAAGTCGATTGATTCACGTCCCATTAAAATCAGATCATATTCACCCTGCTTGGCCACAGCTGCAATCTGATTGGCAACAAAAAATGAATCGGAAGGAAATGCATTAACCCTTACCGCTTCATCGGCACCAATGGCCAAGGCTTTGCGAATGGTTGGGTCAGACTCAGCCTCTCCTACATTAATTACAGTAATTTTTCCTCCGTTCTGCTCCTTCAA
>JABXIP010000152.1 GCA_013373005.1 Cytophagia bacterium
CCTCCGTCCTTCGGACACCTCCGCCAGCGGAGGACATTCTTGCCAGCCGAAGCTGTAGTGGATTTATTATCCCCCGCTGGCGGGCGTGGACTGGCTAGAAATAAAGGTTTCTATCTTTTCTTCTTCCTCTTTTTGAAAGGTGCAGCTTCAGCGTCCTTCATCAGCTTGCGCCAGTCTTTTGAATCATCTTCGGTAAGCTCTTTGATTAGTTGGTAATCTCCTTTGCTCAGTTCTAATCGCTCAATAGGCTCCGTTAGACTTTCTTCAATTTGGCTGAGCACTTCCTTTTCCTCCTTACTGCAGAATGAAATAGCCTGTCCCTTTTGAGTTCCTCTTCCTGTTCTGCCCACACGGTGAACATATTGTTCGGCACTTTCAGGCAAATCATAGTTTATTACCTGATCTACATTTGGAATGTCGATGCCTCTGGCACTAATGTCTGTTGCAATCAAAACTTTCAGTTGCCCAGACCTGAACCGACTCATGGTCTCTTCTCGCTGCTTTTGCTCCTTGTCGCTATGTAGTGTGTCGGTTTCTATTTCCACACGCTCCATGGCCTTCATTACCCTCTCGGCACGTACTTTGGTCCGAACGAAAACCAACATTTTCTGATCGGGGTTATTCTTAATGAGGTTTTCAAGGAAGAATCGCTTGTCGTCCATTTCAACCATGGCCACAGCATGTTGTATGTTCTTCGCTACCGGATTCTTAGGCGATATCTGAATTCTAATGGCATTACTGACTAGAGAATAGGCCAGTTTTTTAATCTCTTCATCAATAGTGGCAGAGAAGAATAGCGTTTGTCTTCTTTTAGGAATATGGCGCATCAGATCCCGAATATCTTTGATGAAGCCAAGCCCCAACATATGGTCTGCTTCATCGAGTATAAGTATCTCCAAAAGAGATAGGTTCAAGTGACCCTGACTTACCAAATCGAACATTCTGCCCGGTGTTGCCACTAATACATCTACACCAGCATTGAGTTTCTGAATTTGTGGATCCTGGGCAAGACCGCCATGAATAGCGAAGATACTCAGACCACTTCCTCTGCTCAATTCCTGAAAGCTCTGCTTGACCTGTTGAGCCAGCTCATGTGTAGGAACCATAACTAAACACCTTACCCCATTATGCCTAATCTTCGATTGCTTAGCCAGTAATCGCTCGATGGTTGGAATGGCAAATGCAGCAGTTTTACCTGTGCCGGTTTGAGCAATGGCCAAAACGTCTTCTTTCTTCAGAATAGCCGGAATGGCCTTGAATTGAATGTCTGTGGGCTTTTTGTATCCGAGATCAATAATGTTGGTCTTGATTACCTCGCTTATGGTGTAGTCGCTGAACTTCATGCGCTGCAAAGATACCCTTTAGATATTCAAAATTGTTAGTTTTGAGCGGTATGCTTAAAAAGTCACTCTCCGTACTGATCTGGATTATGCTACTTCTGCCGATGGGAAAGGGAGGGAAGCTTTCTGCTCAATATCTGGAGGTTGATACTGCTTCATATATAGAGTGGTCTGAAAATTTGTACTTGAACTGGCAAGACTATGTTTTCATGGAATTCGGGAGGGAAGATGGATCAGGTATGGCACTCACTTCAGTGAAACATTCCGTTAGGGGTGGTATAGTTGGTGGTCAACCTAAATTCGAAGTGAAGGTACTCTTCGTTAAGAACGATTCCTGGACCACAGATTCAACAAGCATTACTTTGCTTGCTCATGAAAAATTGCACTTCGATATAGCAGAACTTTATGGCCGGAAAATCAGAAGGCAGATTGATGAACTCTTTAAAAGAGGAGAGAGGGATTTAAAAATTTACAATAAATATGTGAGGCAGCTTCTGGGCGACTTTAAACGCTTTTCTCATAATTATGATAAGGAAACACGTCATGGACGCGATTTTGATAAGCAAAAAGTCTGGTTTGATAATGTTTATTCAGAATTGGAGAGGTTAAAACTATATTATTGAATAATATATGTATTTAAATATGTTATTTAATACATGTATTAATTAGCTTAATTTGACGAACTGTGTTTCTCATTCAGTGTTATTTCACTTATTTTCATCAGTTGAAACGCTGTTGAGCTGTGAATTTAGAATAAGAGAGAGCACCAATGGAATGGACTGCTGCTGTTTAAATGGAACGAATTCCTACTCCACAACTGCATCAGTTATACCTCAGGAAATCATATAAGCAACCTGAGAAATTTGATAGCGAAATTCAGATAAATTAAGATAACTCTGTATTAGCCAGTCAGTAAAGCTTTCCAATAAAGGTGCTAAATTTGATATGGAAGTTCTGAACTTTCTCAAAGGGTCTAAGCTCAACACTAGAATTGTGAACTATGGCTATAACTATTAAAGACATTGCTACGGCATTGAATATTTCACCCTCTACTGTATCGAGGGCTTTGAATGATCACCCGAATATTAGTGAAGACACCAAAAAACTGGTTTCTGAGAAAGCTAAGGAGCTTAAGTATCAGACCAACTTCATAGCTGCCGGTCTAAGAACCAAAAGATCTAACTCTATTGGCATTCTAGTACCGCATATTACCAGCAACTTCTTTGCTTCGGCCATCGATGGTATTCAGAAAATAGTTAGTGAAAACGGCTATTTCTTAATCATCTGTCAGTCTAATGAGAATTATCACGATGAAATAGATCAGATAAAATCACTGCTCTCTTGTAAAGTGGAAGGTATAATACTTTCTGTTTCCAGCGAAACCAAAGACTTTGAGCATTTGGAAACGCTACAGGCTTATGATGTGCCTTTCGTATTCTTCGATAGAATTGCTCCAGGCTTTGAAACCCCAACGGTTGAGGCCAATGATTTTACAGGAGGTTTTCAGGCCGTAGAGCACTTAATAAAAAGAGGAAGAAAGAAAATTGCTCACTTGGGTGGCCCTGGACTTTTGGGCATTTCTAAAAGTAGGTATGAGGGTTATCTCGAAGCTTTGAGAACCTATGATTATGAGATTAATGAAGACTTTGTAGTATTCACCAATCCTGATGAGGGTCATGAGGCAATCATTGAAAAGATGTTCGAGAACCCTAAAAACAGGCCAGATGCCCTTTTCACTTTTAGCGATGAATTGGCAGTAGAATGTATTCTTAAGCTTAAGAAAATGGGTCTCACTGTTCCAAGAGATGTTTCAGTGGTAGGTTTTGGTAATAGCAACCTTTGTGAAATTGTTGAACCACACCTTACAAGTGTTACCCATGAGCCAATTAAAATGGGTGAAGCAGCAGCTGAATTACTCTTTAAAGTAATTCAGAAAAGACATATTCCACAGCACATGCTCAATATGAAGTTCGATTCACGAGTAGTAATCAGAGATTCTTCGAGATAATGAGAGGTCTTAAAGCTTTATTGTTCATCCTTCCGTGTATTATGATTGTCTCTTGCGGAGATAAGAGGGAACTGGTTTGGCAAGATGAATTCGATGGAAGAGAGCTTGATACCACCAAGTGGACTGCTTACGTTGGCGATGGTTGTCCACAGATCTGTGGTTTCGGTAACAATGAGCTTCAGTATTATACAGATCGGCCAGAAAATGTAAGCCAGTCTCATGGAATCTTGACGATTACGGCCTTGGCAGATTCTTTTCGAACCAGAGGCTATTCGTCTGCTAAGTTGATCACCAAAGCCAAGGGCGATTGGAAATATGGTAGGGTAGAAGTTATGGCCCGCATTCCTAGCGGAAGAGGTAACTGGCCGGCTATCTGGATGCTCCCCACTGAAAACAATTATGGCGGCTGGCCAAGAAGTGGAGAGATAGACATTATAGAACATGTAGGTTTTGATCAGGGCAATATGCACGGCACAGTGCACACCGAGTCTTTCAATCATGTGAAAGGAACGCAAAAGGGAGATTCAGTACAGATAGCAGATATCTCAGAACAATTTCATCTTTATGCCATAGAATGGACAGAGGATAAGATTGATTTCTACCTGGACGATCAGAAATATCACACCTTTGAAAATACCGGTAATGGCCCTGATGATTGGCCGTTCGACCAACCATTCTATCTCATCCTAAACCTTGCTGTTGGTGGCAACTGGGGCGGTCAGAAGGGCGTTGCAAACGATATCTTTCCAAACCGCTTCGAAATTGATTATGTTCGGGTCTACCAATAGTTGATTTAAAGTTTACCTATTTGGCCCTTTAGCATTTGCAATTATTGGTATATTAAACCTGTGAACGCATTGACACTGCATTCTACCGATTTAGCTACTATGATACCATGAGCAAACATTACAAAGTGGCTGTTATAGGCCCCATACCACGAGATCACATTACTACTTACAGAGGAGAGGTAATAGAGAAGTACGGCTGTATTACACACCCTACCATTGGTTTGGCCCAACTGTTAGAAGGTAAGGGCACTGTTTATCCTATCTCCCATATTAGAAAGCAAGACACAGAGGCGGTTAAAGAGATTTTTGCTCCATATTCGGCCATAAATATGGCAGGGGTTTCCGATGAAGCCGACAGTGGAGATGTAATCAAGCTGAAGTTTCTGGATCAGAACTTCCGTGTAGAGAAGCAGACCGCGTTCATGAATGCCATCATGCCTGCAGATTTGGCTCCTTTTCTGGACTGCGATGCTTTTGTTTTTGTGCCCATTACTGATCATGAAATTGCACTCGATTCAGTAAAGTACCTCAAAGAACACTCCAAGGGAATCATCATTTTCGATGGCCATGGCCCAACTCACACCATGACCATTGGTGGCGATAGACACAAGAAGTTTTGGGTAGAAAGAGATCAATGGCTGCCCTATATAGATGTGCTCAAAATGAATCTTGAAGAATCGTGGTGTACCTGGTATAAAAATGAGTACAAGGAAGACGAACTCACTGATTTGCTCGATAACATAGGTCAGGCTCATTTAAGGCCGATGGCCGACTATATACTCGATAGAGGTCCAAAGGCTTTGATAATTACCACTGATTCAACTGGCTGTAAGGTTTTTACAAAAGAGAATGGCCAATTGAAGGAGGAATTCGTCAAAAGTATTTTCATGGAGCATGTGGTAGACACAACAGGCTGTGGCGACTCCTTTGCTGGAGGCTTAGCCTATGGACTTATGGACGGTGGAGATAATTTTGTCTTAGCCTCTATGTATGCCAATGCCTTGGGAGCCCAAAGAACCCAGGGAACTACCTTCGAAGTATTTAAGCCACTTTCTGAAACTGAAGAGATGATGAAAGCCAATTATCCCGAATTTAAATGACATTACCGAAAGCTTGCATTTTCGACCTGGATGGTGTGATTGTTGACACCGTTCCGGCACATTATGTCGCCTGGAAAGCCATGGCCGATGAACTGAACATTCCTTTTAGCGAAACTGACAACGAGCAACTCAAAGGAGTGAGTCGTACAGAATCGATGAAGAGAATCCTAGCGATGGGAGGCATTGAAAAGTCGAACATTGAAATAGAAGAAATGACCACGAAGAAGAATTATATCTATGTGGACATTATTTCTAAAATGACCCCTGAAGACGTTCTGCCTGGCGTGGTTCGTTTTCTAGATCTGCTCGACCAGAATCATATTCAAATAGCACTGGGTTCATCTAGCAAAAATGCACCTACCATATTGAAGGCAGTTGGTTTGGCTGATAGATTTAAAGTATCTGTAGATGGTAACCAGATATCGCATTCTAAACCACATCCTGAGGTGTTTCTTTTGGGAGCCGATAGAATGGGCTTAAATCCTTCAGAATGTGTGGTTTTTGAAGACGCTATTTCTGGCGTTCAGGCCGCAAAAAGAGGTAACTTTAAGTGTGTCGGAGTAGGAGACCCTCAAGTACTGAACGAAGCAGATTTGGTGGTTCCCGACATGAAGAATATCGATCTAACAATTTTTGAAAACATATAATCAACCTCATGAAGAATTACATTAAGCACGATCCCTGGTCGATTATTGAAGAAGGTTTTGAACCTGAATACAACAAAATTTCCGAAAGCATATTCAGTATCGGAAACGGAATGTTTGGCCAGAGGGCAAACTTTGAAGAGCAGTATTCTGGTGAAACCCTAAAAGGAAACTATGTAGCCGGTGTTTACTACCCTGATAAAACACGGGTAGGCTGGTGGAAGAACGGTTATCCTGAGTATTTCGCGAAGGTGCTCAATGCCTCAAATTGGATCGGTATTAACATCTCATTCGATGGTGAGGCTCTCGATTTAGCTACCTGTAAGGTTGAAGAATTCCGCAGAGAACTCAATATGAAAGAAGGTTGGTTAAAGCGATCTTTCAAAGCCACTCTTCCTTCAGGGAAACAGGTTGCTGTGAGCTCTGTCCGTATATGCAGTATGGCCAGAACTAAAGTGGGGGCATTGTCTTATAGTGTAACACCACTCAATTTCTCAGGAGAAGCCCAGATCACTCCATATGTAGATTTTGACGTAATGAATGCCGATTCCAACTACGATGAGAAGTTTTGGAATGAGCAAGCCAAGTCTGCAACCGAAGACTTTAGCTATGTACTGGCCAGTACTAAAAAGACTGATTTCTGGGTAGCTACAGGAATGAAATTCAAGATATCTGGGGGGTGGAGTGCTGGTGAAACAGCCGTTGTAGTAAAAGATAAATATGTTGAAGTGAATGCTTCAGGGCAGGTTTCTGAAGGCAAAACTCTTACCATAGAGAAGTTTGCTTCGAACATCTCCTCCATGTACTTCCCTAAAGATCAATTGGTTTCAGTCTGCCAAAAAGAAGTTGATGAGGCTGCTAAGGCAGGTTTCGATACTTTACTACAAGAGCATAAAGAGGCTTGGGCTTCTAAATGGGAGAAGAGTGATATTATTATAGATGGTGACGTTTCTTCACAACAGGGAATTCGCTTTAACATCTTCCAGTTGAATCAGACGTATACTGGTGAAGACGAAAGACTGAATATTGGTCCGAAGGGTTTTACCGGAGAGAAATATGGAGGAAGTACCTATTGGGATACTGAGGCCTATTGTCTGGCTTTCTACTTGGCTACAAGTGATCAGGAAGTGGCTAGGAACCTTGTACTATATCGATACAAACACCTTCAAAAGGCTATTGAAAACGCACAGAAATTAGGCTTTACAGATGGAGCTGCTCTTTACCCAATGGTAACTATGAATGGTGAAGAGTGCCACAATGAGTGGGAAATTACTTTTGAGGAAATTCACAGAAACGGAGCTATTGCTTACGCCATATATGATTACATCAACTATCATGGTGATGAAAACTACCTGGTAGATTTTGGTCTTGAAGTATTGATCGGAATTTCAAGGTTCTGGTCGCAAAGGGTGCATTGGTCGAAGAACAAAGGTCAATATGTAATGCACGGAGTTACCGGACCAAATGAGTACGAGAACAACGTGAATAACAACTGGTATACCTCTAAAATGGCCCTATGGACATTGAATTATACTTTGGAGGGACTGGCTAAACACAAAGGTTCCAACAAACTCAATACACTTTTACAGAAGCTGAGCTTCAAGGATTCTGAGGCTGAAAAGTGGCAGCATATTCTGGATAATATGTATCTGGGTTATGACGAGAAAAGGGGAGTGTTCCTTCAGCAAGATGGTTTCCTCGACAAAGAATTGATGCCGGTTGGAGATATCCCGGCTGGTCAACGACCGATTAACCAAAACTGGTCTTGGGATAGGATTCTTCGTTCTTGCTTTATTAAGCAGGCAGACACCTTACAGGGTATCTACCTCTTCGAAGATGAATTTGATATTGAAACGATAGAGCGCAACTTCGATTTCTATGAGCCAATGACGGTTCATGAGTCGTCTCTTTCACCTTGTGTGCACGCTATTCTAGCTTCTAAGCTAGGTAGAAAGGAGAAGGCATATGAAATGTATATCCGTACAGCTCGTCTCGACTTGGACGATTACAACAATGATACAGAAGATGGTTGTCATACCACCTCAATGGCTGGAACCTGGATGGCCTTTGCCAAGGGTTTTGCCGGTATGAGGGTTAGAAATGGGGAACTTTACTTCAGTCCTTACTTACCTGATCACTGGGACGGGTATTCCTTCAAAATTAAATTCAGAGAGAGAAACCTGACCATTAAGGCAACCAAGGGCCATGTGACTATTTTCAACGAGTCAGCTGATGATTTGGGTATTTACCTCTTCGATAAGAAGTATCAGTTGGCTGGTAACGGTAGTATTGATGCGCCAATGAATTAGGATTTAGGCGTTTGAAAGCAGCAATCAGAAATTAGTGATTCTCCACTGATTTCTGATTACCTGTTTTACTGATAACTTCAACCTTGCTGTCTATCCAATGTCTAGTCAACCAGACCTCCTACAATAAACTTCTTTCCTCCAATTTCCATAGTTTTGAATATGCGTTGGAGATACCTTCTTACCATATTATTTCTCAGTCTTTCTCTGTCAGCTTTTGCACAAGAAAGAGATACCACCCGTAAGCGTCCTCCCAATGTAGATGAGGAGAGTTGGCAACGTATTCAGGAAAATAAATCCAAGACACCTGAAGAAGAAGAGAGAAGATTTCTGACCAACAGGATTATGATGCGTGATGTGGGCATAACCTTACTAGCTACGGTGGGTATTCTTGTGTTTATAGCCCTCAACTCCAAAAACAGCAGACAGAGAAACAGCAAAAAATTGCGCATGTATAGAATGCGAAGCACTCAAGCTGAAATGCGAAGCATAGAGCTCAAAAACGAGCTGATCAAGTCGGAGCTTAGTGCAAAAGAAAAGCGCATGAGCCAGCTTCTGGATGTTATAAAAGAGAAGAACAGAAAGCTGGAAGAACTCAATTCAAGACTTTCGGACAAAGAGAAGGTAGAAAAAGCAGATGTGCTGAGTTCAGTGTCTGAAGCCTTTGCATCAGAACAAGAATGGGAAAACTTCAGGGTAAGCTTTGAGCAAATCCATAGTGGTTTCTTCGATAAAATATTGGCAATTCATCCAGCACTTACAGCATATGAACTACGGCTAAGCGCTTTACTAAGGCTCAACCTTAGCTCCAAAGAAATTGGGAATATTCTCAATATTTCAGCTAGCAGCGTGAATACTGGCCGCTACCGAATGCGCAAGAAGATGGGACTCACAGAGACTGACGATTTGGTACGCTACCTGATGACTGTTTAGTTACAAGTTTGATGTTTAAGGTTCAAAGTGATTAATGCTCAGGACTTTAAGCATAGAACTTAAAACAGTCTATCGGTTGTCTATCCTTTAAATTTTAACTTAAACGCTGTTTTTACTTGGTTTGAAGAAAAAGAAAAACTCATGAAATACGTACTCACCTTAATTTTATCTCTTGCGCTAGGGTTTAGTGCATCGGCCCAACAGAATTTCAAAACACTCGACTCTGTTTTAACTATTCTTTCCAATGACCAGATTTTCCATGGACAGGTGCTCATTGCAGAAAACGGCAAAGTAGCCTTCTCTAAAGCATATGGAAAAACCAGATCTGGCAATGATATACTAAACGATACGCCAATAGATATTCAATCTGTAGCTAAAGGAATTACAGCTTTGAGTGTTTTGCAACTCCATGAAAAGGGTCAACTAAATATCAATGATCCTCTGAGCAAATACTTTCCGTCTTTAGCCTTCTACGATGGCGTCAAATTGAAGCACCTATTGAATCATACCAGTGGTCTGCCTAGGTTCTTTGAAGTCGTTTTCTCGAACTGGCCGCATGACAAATTCCTCAGCATGAAGGAGATGATTGATCTGGTAGCTGAGCTGAAGCCAAACGCACAGTCGAAACCAGGTGAATATGAAGCCTATAATCAAACGGCTTATATGCTTCTGGCAGACATTGTTAGACAGGTTTCAGGTCAGTCTTTTACATCGTACGTGAGAGAAAACATCTTCAAGCCTGCGGGCATGACACAGACTTTCTTTAATGTGGATCGCCCTGATTTTAAGGAAAAGCTGGGAGAGGCTAATTTAGACAACCTCTTCGCTCTTATAACAGGTGATGGAGGAATTGAATCAACTGCCGAAGACCTGTTCAGACTAGACAGAGCCATAAGCGAAGGGATTCTTATTTCACCTATTGTAATGAACCAGTCTTACAGACCTGCTGAGCTAGCTGATGGTAAGGAGGGGAGATATGGTTACGGTGGTAGCCTGGTTGAAAAGGAAATGGGTAAGAGACAATTTCAACATATTGGCCAGGGAACCAGTGCAAATGCTGTATTCACAAGGTTTATTGATACCAATGCTGATCTTATTGTATTACACGATCAGTCTGTTCAATATGCACAGCCTGTTTATATATTGATAAAGAACATTTGGGAAGGAAAGCCTTTCGAAATGCCTAAAAAGAGAATTGTTCATAATATTTCAGAAGAGTTGATTGCCAAATATGTTGGCGATTATGGTGACAATGGGTTCATGCACATTACCACTGAAAATGGTAAAATTTACATTCAGCCCGATGGTAACCCGAGTAGAATTGAGATTATTCCTTCGTCAGATACAACCTTTTATTTCGAAGATCAGGATATGAATTGGGAGATCTATTTGGATGATGCTGGTAACGTGGTTGGTTTCGGTCCTGCAGGTGAACGAGAATACATGATGAAGCGCTGGAATAAATAGCTAACTAGTTGATATTTAATGTTTTTTATTGAGGTTTTGATTTAGTAACTTACCCTTTAGTTATAGAAATTAAACACCATGGAAACCAAAAAAATCATTCTGCTACTCTGTGTAGCACTTCTGTCTTATGCTTGTAGTAGCGATGATGCACCAGTCACCATTGATTCTCCTGGAATTGTAAAACTAGATGAAATAGGAGCCGGCCAGGAAGGTTGGGCCTTAGGTGCTTTAGTCGTCTCAAATACCGGTTCTGATATCTATTTTGGTAGGAATAATTTTCAAACCAACCGATATGAGATAAAGCATATTGATGTTGCTGGAGAAGCCTCTGTGCTCTTCACTGGTATGGGGAATATCGACTTTATAGATATATCTGATGACAATGAAAAGCTACTCTATACACTCAACGATGGCAATACAGGGAACCTCCGTAAAGCTCAAATGTATGAGTATTACATAGATGATGAGACTTCAGGATTACTTACTGAGGTTCAGGGAGATGGTTATTTCTGGTATGCCTACTATTTGGCCGATGGAAACATTCTGTACAACCAAGGCTCTGGAGGTGTAGGGGTTTCTGTTAGAATGATGGAACGATCTACCAAAAACGTAACCATTATACTAGATAAAGATCAAGGTGCTCTCATCAGAGATATTCATGAAGCAAGCGGAAAAGTTCTTTTACAAGGTTGGGAAAGCGATATGGGTAATTTCGTTATGAACTTAGATGGCACTGGAATTCAGCAGTTTGGAGAAGATATTCCTCAAATTGATCTGGTCGGTTTTTCAGCTGACGGGTCAACTATTTTGGCCAGTGAAATTTTCAATCCATTTGTTGGCCCGGGAGGTGATAACTCTTTCATAGCAGCCATCAGTTACGATTTGGCTACAGGAGAAAAAACATTACTTACTCCTGAAAATGAAGATTATGAACCGGTGGGTTATTGGAGTGATAATAACAGGCTGATTGTAAGGTCTAGCACAGGAACATCAGTACCTGGTGAGCTATTTCTATACGATACGGAATTAGAAACATTCATTCAGATTACCGAAAACGCTTACTACGAGGAGTTTATGGGCTTCTATATGAATGCATCAGATCGAATACTTTTCTATGGATACAATAGTACTGATAGGGGACTATTCATTTATAACCACGAATGATGACTTAACAAGTTCGACCTATCCGAGAAATTCTAAAATGAATACATTTAAGCCATGAAGTATCTCATGGCTTTTTCTTTGCTCTTTATTTCCAACTGGGTAGCAGCCCAGATTACAAGTACGGGTCAGCTCCTGGATGCCATGCAAATGAAATACAGGGGTGACTGGTTCGAGACCTTCACCTTTGAGCAGCAAACAATTCAATACGATGGCAATGGCGCGATAAGAGATACGGCTGTGTGGAATGAAGCTATTCATTATCCAGACAAGTTTAGGATTGATTATGCTGAAGAGGGTAGGTTCGTAATTTTTAGAAATGACTCTGCGTATCGCTTCACAAATTATGAACAGCAATCCGTGCGATTAGAGCCGCAAGAATTTCTCCTTTTTAAGGGAGGAATGTATTTTATGCCCGCTTTTCAAGTCCTAAACAAACTTAAGGAGTATGGTTATGATACTGATATTTTCAGAGAAGACAGGCTAAACGGACAACGAGTCTATGTAGTTGGGGCTGAAAAAGGCAACCTCAAAACAAAGCAGTTTTGGGTCAATGCCGATCACTTTTTTACCGTCAGAAGAATCAGTAGGGTAAGCCAGGGTAGAACACTGGATGTTCAGTATTCAAACCATCAAAAATTTGATGGTGGCTGGGTAGAGCAGACTGTTACTTTTTATCTCGATGAACGATTAATTCAGGTAGAGCAATACCTGAATATTGAAGTAAATCAGTCGTTGAAAGACGACATTTTCAATCCTAAAAGGCCAATTAAGAATTGGTGGAAGTGAAAATCTAAGTTTTTACTTTACCCATTTTGATATAATTCGCATCTTCGCAGCAAATCAGAAGACTTATGTTTATTCTTGTTGTAATCGCCCTATTTGTTGCTGCTATTGTCGCTCCATTTTTGCTTCCTAATACCAAAGTGAGCAAGCACGAAAAAGACTGGGAAATTTAATTCAATAGCGGTTTACTCGCTGATTCCTACCAATAATCCAATACAGTATCGATCCAATAACCGGTACTAGAATTACCACTATCACCCAGATTACTTTATTCTGGTGTGGATCAAATTCATTTCTTAGAATATCCACCAAAGCACTCACCACTATAAGAAATGGGATGAGGTAAAAGATAATAGCCATTATAAACATGCGGTCGTATTAAAAGTTATTAGAGTTAGAATCTGTTTTGTTTATACTCTGTCCTTTGCCTACCACAAAATAAGCTACAGAACCAATTACCGGAGCAAAGATTACTATTACCACCCAGATTAATTTTGTTACCCCATCCTTAAACTGGTTGGAGGCTATGTCTACAAGTGCCACAATGGGCAAAATCAGTCCGAAACAGATAAAAAGTATAAGCAATATTTCCGGCCCTCCGGGAATTCCAATGGCAATTGTGTGATTCATATTTTTATAATTTTTGGTTTTAATATACTATTCTTTTCCCAATTGGCTTCGTCCCATAAGCCGAACCAACATTTCAGCATCCGGATTTTGAGATAATACAACCCTCGCAAGCACTATTAAAGGTACTGATAGAAGCATTCCTGCTATACCCCAAATATAGCCCCAGATAACCAAGCCTAGGATGACAGTCACCGTATTCAGCGCTACTGATGAACCCATTACGTAAGGCTCAATCACATTTCCCCATACAAACTGGGTTATAATCAGAAGAATAATAAAGAAGGTCAAAGCCCCGCCAGAATCTATTTGAATTAAGCCTAAGAGTACAGGAGGTACGGTTGCTGCTATGGAGCCTACCGTAGGAATGAAGTTCAGTAGAAATGCCAGAAAGCCCCAGAATAGCGCAAAGTCTACTCCAAATGCAAAGCATAGAATACCAAAACATAGGCCAGTACAAAAGCTTGTAAAGAATTTCACCTTCATATAGCTGACAATGGAATTCTTTACCTCAACAAAGGATTTGATCATCTGTTCCTTTCCTTTATCGTCATCTCCTTCCAGATAGGATATATACTTTTCATACCTCACTATACTGCCCAAAACGGCCACCAAATAAACCGCACATAAGATGAAATTGAAGGTGAAGGTACCGAGTGAACTCGCCACAAGCCCCGAAGTACTTACAATGAACTCTTGAGAAAGCATGCTATTGATGGCAGCAATTAGCCCATCGTGCTCTATTTGATCTACTCCGGGAATGAATTCTAAGCCTGCCAAAACTTCTCCCATTTTATTATCCATCTGATAAAGGAGCTTTTCTTTCTCATCATAAATCTGCTGTCCGGTGTCTACAACTATCACCCCAATGA
>JABXIP010000339.1 GCA_013373005.1 Cytophagia bacterium
ATCATCGGGTTGATCGACTTCGATCCTTGGTAAAGTCTTTTGCTGGCTGCATGCAGTCAGGACAAGGCTTGCCAAAAGGAATAGGGTGAATTTCTGCATGGCTGAGGTTGCTTTGATTGTCCATTTTATCGGATTCGTCATTGCGAGGAGCAAGCTTTGCGTTAGCGAAAGGTTGGGACGAAGCAATCTCAATGTCTTTGAGTTTGTACACCAAACAAGCGGATTGCCGCGTCACAAGTTTGGCTATCAGCCAAACTTTCTCCTCGCAATGACGGTACCGAGGTATTGGGGTTTAGGATTCTTAATACTTCGTAACCCCCGGAGTTGGAATAGGATACATTCCATTCGCATCCGGCATGGTTGGAGGATTATCATTCCAGGTCAAATCATCCGGCATAATCTGCATATCTGCATTCAATGCTTGCTCCCAGGTAATTACCTGGCCAGAATAGGTGGCCATTCTACCCATAATTGCAGTTAGTGTACTTTTTGCACCATATTCTCCATTAGAAATTACCTCACCATTTCTAATGGCAGCGAAAAGTTTATCATGTTCTACCTGATACGGATTAGGGTTATCTCCCTCGTATTTGAAAGTCACTTCGCCAGAGAGGTCTTTGATCTCACCTGGCCCGGTATTTACAGAACCTTTGGTGCCTTGTAGTACTTCATTCACTCTCGACATAGTGCCCGGTTGATGACGGCACTGACTGGCAAATACGGCTCCATTGCCGTAAGTGAATTCTACAAAATGGTGGTCGAAAATCTCTCCATGCTCTTTACCGTTTCGGATCTGTCGGCCACCCATTCCCTGGGCTGAAACCGGATAATCACCAATGAACCAGTTCGCCACATCAATGTTGTGAATATGTTGCTCCAAAATATGGTCGCCACAAAGCCAGTTGAAGTAGTACCAATTGCGCATCTGGTACTCCAGCTCAGACTGACCTGCTTGTCTTTGACGCACCCACACACCGTCACTGTTCCAGTAAACCTGTCCGGAAGTAATTTGGCCAATATCACCCTTCTTCACTCTGTCTAGCAGCTGTAGGTATTTGTCTTCGTAGTGTCTTTGTAGACCTACAACAACGTTCAACTTCTTCTCTTTTGCGATTTTAGCTGAGTTCAAAACCTTTCTTACTCCGTAAGAGTCGGTGGCAACGGGTTTCTCCATGAACACGTGCTTATCGTTAGCGATGGCATACTCGAAGTGAGTAGGACGAAAGCCTGGAGGTGTTGCCAGAATGACTACGTCTGCCTTATCGATGGCTTTCTTGTAAGCATCCAGCCCTACAAAGCGATTCTTTTCCGGAACCTTGATTTCCTTTTCACCATCAAAGTTATCGATGATGGCGTTCAAACTTCCATTCAGTCGATCTTCAAAGGCATCGGCCATGGCTACAAGCTCTACATCGGCATCGGCAGTAAGGGCCTGAACGGCTGCTCCTGTTCCGCGACCACCACAGCCCACAAGTGCTAGTTTAAGCTTTTGAGCTCCGGTGCTGTAGGCTTTGCCTTGTAAACCGGCTGGTAAAATCAGCAATCCACTGGTTGAAAGGGCGGCTGTTTTTACAAAGTCTCTTCTCGATTTATTTTCCATAGTTTAAGGTTGATTTAAAGGTTAATATCCCCAATATTTTTTCTGTTCAGCTTCTGGTGGGGCCTCCATTGGGCGAACAATTCTAAATCCAACAAAAGGAGCATCAGTATGCCACCAAAGACTTTTTGGTATTTGCGGGTCTCTTTTCTTCCAAGATTTATTGGATGCTTTTCTGGCAGAACTTCTTAGCGCTTTTGGCTCATCTACCCATGAACCACCACGAACTACTCTAGGGTAGGTTTTGGTTGGAATAATCCATGGATTTTCGGTTTGGGAAGCATCGTAAGTTTCAGCATAGGCATCTAAAGTCCATTCGGCAATATTGCCGTGCATATCGTAAAGTCCCCAAGGATTTGGTTCTTTCAAACCTACCTGATGGTAAGCATCTTCGCTGTTGCCCTTGTGCCAGGCATATGTATCAATGTCTGAATCTTCGTCTCCAAAAGAATAGGCAGTTGTGGTGCCAGCTTTGGCCGCATATTCCCACTCTGCTTCGGTTGGCAGACGGTAGAAATGGCCGGTCATGGCAGAGAGCCACTCACAGAATTTGGTAGCTGCCAATTGTGTAACACCGATAGCAGGGTAGCCATCTGTGCCCATGCCAAAGCTCATATCAACATAGGGTGCCGTAGCTCTGGAAACACCGTCAACCTTGATTTTTACATCTGTTCCTTCCAGTGTCTCAGGCTGACTGGAGTTAATGTTGCCATCGCGATAAAGCTTGTATAGATTCCAGGTAGTTTCGTATTTGGCCATCCAAAAAGGAGATAGGGTAACTTCATGTATGGGTTGCTCATCTGGTTTCTCAGTACTTCCCATCTGAAAAGTACCTCCTTCAATGGCAATCATTTCTATAGAAAGATCTGAGCCCGGAATGTTTTGGATGTAATCTTCGAAAGAACGGTTTGAGCCTGGAAAGATTCCAGCGACTAATAGACTAAGTGAAAGAATAAGATGCTTCATATAGGTTGATTCCCCTGAAATTAGCAAAAATGTTGAGTCTGTGCATGCCAGAAATGTCAAATAGCACAATCACTTTTTGAAAGGTTCCAGAATGCCGAAAATGGAAGCGTCTTTTTTGGGGAAATTTGATTCACTTGAATTTTGATAAATGTATCCCTTGAAGGTCATGTCGAAGTAATCTGCCGTTTCAGAGAAGGGGACTGTAAAGCCTTCGGGAATTTCTTCGCTGGAACCGACAGCAATCAGAGCCATCTCTTTTCCTTTCAAAGCCTTTCCAACAGATTTTAGAATGTCTGTGAGGTTAGTCATCCTATCAAAAAACAATTTGAGTTGGGTACTCATGCTATACCAGTAAACAGGGGTGGCAAAAACAATGATATCGGCATCCTTCATTTTAGCTGCTAATTCAGGGAATTGATCTTCTTGGCTATACTCATCCTGGTAATTATATTCCTCGATTTTCCAATCGAGAAGATTGATGAATTCATGAGGAATGGTTTGCATTAATTGGGACTGTAAACGAAAGGTATTGCCATCACCTCTCGCACTACCAAGAATTACGAGTATATTTCGAGCAGAAGGGTTAGCCATTTTCTTAATTTATGTTTTAAAGCCATAATGTGGCGCTGATAGTTCCAAAAGGACCTGATCAGAACAAAAAATGCATACGCTTGGTGTTAATGAATTAAATCATCCATTATGAAACGAATATCAATATTTAGCGGACTTGTTCTTATGGTCACAATGGCCTGTGCCGCAGAACCAAAAACGGATTTATCAAATAACAATACCGATCCGGTTGAAGCAGCTAAAATTAAAGCTGAATTGGTTAATAGTGAGTTGAAGAACCCCTGGGGAATGGCTTTTCTACCAGATGGTAAAATACTCATCACCGAAAAGGAGGGCAGAATTGTATTACTGGAAAATGGAGCGATCACTAATAGCGATGTTTCCGGAGGACCTCAAGCCAAGGTGCAAGGCCAAGGTGGGTTATTAGATATTGAAATGCACCCAGATTTTGAAAGTAATCGCTGGGTTTACTTTACTTATGCCAGCGGGGAGGGTGAAGGAAACGGTGCCATGACAGCCCTAGGTAGAGCACAATGGAATGGCTCTTCGTTTGAGAATTTCG